>JAFAWJ010001002.1 GCA_019242065.1 Chloroflexota bacterium | reverse complement strand
CCAGCAGTGCGCCTTCCATCAGGGCCAGAATCAGCTCCTCCAGGAACAGTGGGTTGCCACCCGCGGTCGCGTACAGCGACTCGTCGAGCGCCGGGCTGGGTGGTCCGGCTAACAACAGGCGCGCCAGCTGGTTGAATTGATCGCGGCCCAGCGGCCCGAGCGTCACGCGCTCCGCGAGCCGCTCGCGCAGGAGCGCGGCCACCGTCTGACCCAGTAGCGGATCCATGCCGATGTCATCTCGAAACGTGGCCAGCAAGACGATCGGCAAGCGGCGGGTCTGGCGGGCGAGATAGTGCAGCACTTGGAGTGTCGGTTCATCGGCGGCGTGCAGGTCTTCCAGGCAGACCAGGAGCGCGGCGCCGTCGGCCAGGCTACGCAGGCAAGCATGGATCGCGCCGAACGCGCGTGTGCGATCCACATCTGGAGTGGCATCCGCGCTGCCCGGGCCGAGCTGGAGGTGGTAGCGCAGCTCGGGGATCAGCTCGGCCAGGTCGTCACCGCTGCCCGCAAGCTCCAGGCGGAGCTGTTCTGGCGAGCGGGTGAGCAGGTAGTCGACCAGGGCGTCGTGGAACGGTCCGAATGGAACGGCGCCGCCCTCGGCGTAGCAGCCGCCGGCCAGGCACAGCACCCCGTCAGCCTGTGCTCGAGCGACGAGCTCGCCGACAAGCGCACTCTTGCCCATGCCGGGGGGCGCCGAGACGAAGACGACCTGGCCCGCGGTGCGGCCGCTGGCGACGATCTGCAACAGGGCGTTGAGCTCGGCCTCCCGCCCGACCAGCTCGATGGGGGATGGGAAGGGATAGGTGCAGCGGAAGGCCGCCGTCGTATTCGTACCGGGTGGTGTTGACTGACCCGCGTTGACGACGTTCCACAGCTCGACGGTTTCGTGTGACGGGTCGACGCCCAGCTCGTCGCGCAGTGATTGCGTCAGCCGCTGGAAGACGCGTGATGCCTCGGCGCGGCGGCCGAAGTGGGTAAGGATGCGCATGAGCTCACCCGCAGCGCGCTCGTCAGCTGCGTCGGCGCGGAGCAGACGTTCCAGTGGCTGAAGAGCGGCGTTGACATCGGAGCGCGACTCGTAGGCATGCGCCAGGCCGAGCTGCAGTCCGTTCCAGGTCCGCCGCAAGGCATCGCGGCGTTCGGTGGCCCAGTCCTCGTACAGGTCATCTGGCAAATAGTCGCCCGCGTAGAGTGCGCTGGCTTGTTCCAGCAGCGGCAACGGCTCGACAGTGCGGACTGAGGAGGCGACCAGTTCTTCGAAGGCGTCGGCATCCGTCCACAGGTCGCCCACGGGACCGAGCCACAGGCGGCGGTTATCGCCAGAGATGACCCGCGGCGCGTCCGCGCGTGAGCCGGGCTGCAGGGCGCGGCGCATGGCCCATACCGTCGAACGCAGGTTGCTCGCGGCGGCGTCGAGGTTGGACTCGGGCCAGAACAACTCGATGACCTCGTCGCGGCTGGCGCTTCGACCTGGCCGCGTCAGCAGGAGCTTGAACAACTGGCGTGCGGATCTGCGGCGCCACACCGTCTCGTGCAGTGCACAGCCGTCCACCAACACCTGGAAGGTGCCCAGGGTGTAGACGTGTACGCGTGCGCCTGCCTGCATGCATCGCGCCCGTCCCCCCGCCCAGGCAGCCACATCGTACATGTATGAACTGCCCAAACGAATCCGCGCGAATTTGCACAAACTCTGGTAGACGTGCGGTGCAAACCGCGCTAGGCTGCTGACTCTGGGGCTGGCTTGACCCGCTACATCCTGCGGCGCCTGGTGATCATGATCCCGGTGGCTTTTCTCGCCAGCGTGATGCTGTTTCTGCTGCTCAAGCTCACACCGGGCGACCCGGTGTTGATCATGCTCGGCGAACAGGCCACGGCCCAGAACTACGCGGCGCTGCGCCACGACCTGGGTCTGGATCAGCCGTATCCCGTCCAGTACGCGCGCTGGGTGAGCCACGTGATGGAAGGCGACTTTGGCAAGTCGATCCGCAACGGCGCGCCGGTCAAAGACGAGATCCTGTCGCGGCTGCCGGCCACGCTACAGTTGGGCGTTGCCGCGTTGGTCCTCAGCCTGATGATCGCACTGCCGCTGGGGATTCTGTCGGCGGTGTTTCGTCGGACGCCGCTGGGCTTCGTCGCGACGGCGTTCAGTCAGGTGGGCGTGGCCATACCCGGGTTCTTCGTGGGACTAGTCTTCATCTACGTCTTCGCCCTGTCCCTGCGCTGGTTCCCGCCCGGCAGCTACACCGCCTTCAGCGA
>JAFAWJ010000989.1 GCA_019242065.1 Chloroflexota bacterium | reverse complement strand
GCGGTGAGGCCCGTACGAAAGAGGCGTGTTCGACACCCGAAGAGTCATCCTCCTGAAAAACCTGGTCATCGGACGAGCCGCTTGGCCGCCGAGACGAGATCGTCGGCGGACATGTTCACCCCATCGAGATACGCGCGGACCTGGAGTTGCGGGTCGATCAGCAGCACCGCGGTCGAGTGCGTGAGCTCGGTGCCGCCGGGCGCCGGCGCGTCGGCGGCCGGGCGCGGCGGCCGTGTCGCGACTTTGAAGCCTGTCACCACGTCCCAGACGTCGTCCCAGTCGCCCGTCAGCATCTTCCACGAATTCGGATCAGCCTGGAAGGCCTGCGCATAGTCGGCCATGACCGGCGGCGTGTCATGCGTGGGGTCCACGCTCAGCGACACCAGCATCACCTTCGAGCCGAGCAGTTTGTCTTCGGCGAGCTTGCGCTGGGCTTCCTGGAACGTCGCGCTCATGATCGGGCAGGCGTCCGTGCAGTTCGTATAGATGAAGTCGAGCAGCGTCACGTGGCCGGCGAGGGCCTGCGACGAGAAGTTTGCGCCCGACTGGTCGGTCAGGTTGAAGGTGGGCGTGCTGCCGTAGTTGTCCAGGGGCGTCTGCGGCTGACAGCCGACCACGGCCACCGACACCGCCAAGCCCACCAGCGCCACGAGCCCCGACCACCAGGAGCGCACGCGGCTCAGCATCACGCGGGTTGCTCGCCTTCCAGTTCAGCCTGAGGGTGGGTGGCGCGGTATTCGAGCAGGCCAATCCGAATCCAGACGATCGCGCCGACCGCCATCCACAGCAAGCCGGCGACGACGATGATCAAGCTGGTGATCAGCCCGACGAGCGCAAGGCAGAAGCCGATGGCGAGCACAAAGGGGGCGACGCTCGCCTTGGGCATGTGCACACCTGCGAGCTCGTCGGGAAATTCGGTGGCCAGCTCGGCGTCGGGGTCGGTTTCGACTGTCGCGATCTCGCGTGGCATGCCTGGCGGGCGCGCCATGGCGAAGAGCGGTTCGGGCGCAATCGCGCGCAGCGCTCGCGGCGGCTCAGGCTCGACGAGCAGTGCGGCGCCAGGAACGTCCATGGGCGCAAAGCCGGCCGGCGCCAGTCCGGCCTGCGCCAGGTCGGCGGCAGGCACGTACATGACCTCGCCGGCGATCATGCGTTGCGGAAAGCTCTCCTGCTCGCCTGTCTCGAGGTTGACGAGCGCCACGTGGGCCGGAATCTCGGGGAAGTACCACTTGCCGTAGATCGGCACTCGGGCTTTTTTGAGTTTGGCCGTGTCGATGTCGTTCTTGGCAGCCCAGGTCAGGGCCTTTGCGTCGAGGACCATGCTCTCAGTGCTCCAGCATTCCAGTTAGCGCGCGACCACGCGATCGACGGCCATGGCGGTGAACAGGGCGAACAGATACAGGATCGAGTAGACGTACAGACGCCGCGCCGCGTCGCGCGTGGCCTCGCGCCACAGCCGCAGGGCGTAGTGGAGGAACACCGCTCCCAGCACCAGCGCCGCGACAAAGTAGGTCGGGCCCATCAGACCAAAGGGCCACAACACCAGGCTCAGCACGACGAGCAGCACAGAGTACAGGAGGATCTGACGTCGCGTCTCCACTTCGCCGCGCACCACGGGCAGCATCGGGACGTGCGCGCGCTCGTAGTGCTGGCGGATCAACAGCGACAGGGCCCAGAAGTGTGGCGGGGTCCAGAAGAAAATAATGGCGAACAGGTACCAGGCCATCAGGCTGCCGATCTCGTGGGTCACGGCGGCCCAGCCGACCAGCGGCGGGATGGCGCCCGCGGCTCCGCCGATGACAATGTTGCTGGGCGTCGAGCGCTTCAGCCACAGGGTGTAGATGAAGACGTAGCCGAGCAGACCGACCTGGGCCAGCAGCATGGCGAGTGGGTTGACGAAGACGGCGAAGAGCGCGCTCGCGATGACGGCGAGGGCGATGCCGAACCGCAACGCGTGGCGCGGGGCGATGACGCCTGAGGGGATCGGCCGCCAGGCGGTGCGACCCATGAGCGGGTCGATGTCGCGGTCGACGTAGTGGTTGATGGCGCCGGCGCCGCCTGACATGAGTGCGCCGCCGAGCAATGTGGCGACGAGGACGCCAAGATCAGGCATACCGCGGGCGGCGATGACCATGGCCGCCGCGGTCGTGGCCAGCAGCAGCGACATGACGCGCGGCTTCGTGAGTTGGACATACGCCGAGACCGTCCGCAGTGCGCTATGTGATGCGGTGGCGGTCTCCTCGGGTCGAACGAACCTCTGAGACGGATCAGGTGACCCTACGGTAGGGGATTTCAAAGACAGCTCTGGCGCGAGCGTCAGCGATGCGCCGTAACGCGCGATGACCA
>JAFAWJ010000685.1 GCA_019242065.1 Chloroflexota bacterium | reverse complement strand
GCGGCGCGCCGGCGCTGGTCGTGGTGGATCGCGAACAGCCCGTCGGCATGCTGACCAAGCTGGATTTGCTGGAGTTCGTCGCCGAAGAAAGCCGCGGACGGCACGCGCACCGATGACGGACGAGCAATCCGGCGGCGACGGTTTCGCCACACGCGCCATCCACGCTGGCCAGGAAGCCGACCCGACCACCGGCGCGGTCATCGTGCCGATTTACCAGACCAGCACCTATGCCCAGGCTGAGGTCGGCGTCCACAAGGGATACGACTACTCGCGCACCGCCAACCCAACACGTGCCGCCCTCGAAAGCTGCCTGGCCTCGCTGGACGGCGGCCGCTTCGGGCTGGCGTTCGCCAGCGGCATGGCCGCCGAGGATACCGTGCTGCACCTGCTGGAGGCTGGCAGCCACATCATCGCCTCCGACGACGTGTACGGCGGCACGTTCCGCCTGTTCCATCGCGTCCTGGAGCGCGTCGGGCTGCGTTTCACGTTCGTCGACGCAACGCGCACTCAGAACGTCACAGACGCGATCGAGGATCAGACGCGGCTCATCTGGCTCGAGAGCCCGACCAATCCGCTCATGAAACTGATCGACATTGCCGCCGTGTCCGCCGCGGCGCGCGCACGCGGCATTGTGGTGGCCGTCGACAACACGTTCGCCAGTCCGTACTGCCAGCGACCTCTGGAGCTCGGCGCCGACCTGGTGCATTACAGCACGACCAAGTACCTGGGCGGACACTCAGACGTGGTCGGCGGCGCGCTGGTGACTTCCAACGAAGACCTCTATCAGCGGTTGAAGTTCCTGCAGAACGCGGTCGGCGGCGTGCCGGGGCCGTTCGACGCCTGGCTGGTGCTGCGTGGGCTCAAGACGCTGGCCGTGCGCATGCGGCAGCACTCGGCCAACGCCATGCAGGTGGCGTGTTTTCTCCAGGAGCACCGGGCGGTCAAGGGCGTTTACTACCCGGGCCTGCCCTCGCATCCCCAGCATGCGTTGGGCAAACGCCAGATGGTGGGCGGCTTCGGCGGCATGCTGTCCTTCGAGGTGCGCGGCGGCGTCGACAGCGCACGCGAGGTCGCCCGCCGGACACGGCTGTTCACGCTGGCCGAAAGCCTGGGCGGCGTGGAGAGTTTGATCGAGCTGCCGGCGCTGATGACGCACGCGAGCCTGCCGGCAGAGCGGCGCGCCGAGATCGGCATCGACGACGGCCTCATCCGACTGTCCGTGGGTATCGAAGACGGAGACGATCTCGTCGCCGATCTCGCGCAAGCTCTGCCCTGATCTTTCTGATAAGGACCGGGATTGCTATATCTGGGGGCGGCCGGCGAGGCGTTTGAGGGCGTCGAGATTGGGCTTGTCGGGACCCTTGTCGTCGTAGCCCGGCACTTCCAGCACCCACGCCGCGGGCGACAGGGCGGGATGCGCCAGCATGCGCACGAAGGCCTCTTCGCCCAGGTGGCCTTTGCCAATGTTCTCATGGCGGTCGACCGCGCTGTTCAGGCCGACTTTCGAGTCGTTAGCGTGGATCAGCTTGAGCCGCTCGACGCCGATGAACTCGGCGATCTCGTCCACCGCACGCTGGATGCCCCCGTCACTACGCAGGTCGTAGCCCGAGGCGAACGTGTGCGCCGTGTCCATGCACAGGCCCAGCCGCGGGTCGCGCCCTAGGCGGTCGAACAGATTACCGATCTGCTCGAAGCGCGAGCCCAGGTACTCGCCCGAACCGGCCGAGTTTTCGAGCAGAATCGAGCCGCTGCCGCCGCGAGCGAGCACCGCCTCGAGCGCCGAGGCCACTTGCGCCTCGGCGTCCTCGACTGCCTGGCCGCGACCCGATCCGACGTGGACCACGATGCCCACCAGCCCGATGCGGTCGGCCCAGCCCAGGCTGGCGCTCAGGTTGTCGATCGACTTCTCCCGAATGGCCGGATCACTGGCGGCCAGGTTGACCAGGTACGTGGCATGGGCGTAATTGGGACCGATGCCCGCGTCGCCGACCAGTTGCTCGAAGCTCTCGACCTGCTCGTCGCTGTGTTTGGGGTGCTGCCAGCGCTGCGGCGCGGACAGAAAGATCTGCATACACTCGGCGCCCAGCGCCTGAGCGCGCGGCACGCACGTGGACAGGCCGCCAGCGGTGGACACGTGGGCTCCAAGTGGCATGGGCGTCTCGAATGGTAAACTGCGCTACAGAGATCCAGCGATGGCGTATTTCATCAACGAAAAGTGCGTAGGTTGCAGCGCGTGTGAGACGGTGTGCCCCGTCACCGCGATCAACGGCGTCAAAAAAGAGTTCTATTTCATCGATCCGAAGCGGTGTATCGACTGTGGCGCCTGTGGTCGGGCGTGCCCGTACGACGCGATCTTCGACACCTTCGGCGACACCGCGGAGAAGGTGGGCCGCACCGAGTGGGCGAAGCCTGTGGTGCAGGAAGAGATCTGCAGCGGCTGCCGCTACTGCGTCGACGTGTGCCCGTTCGAGTGCCTGAGCATGCTCGACATGGACAAGCCG
>JAFAWJ010000599.1 GCA_019242065.1 Chloroflexota bacterium | reverse complement strand
CCCTGGTGCCCAGCGGTGCATGCACCGCTGGGTGCTAACGCAACGGGTCAGGGGGCCTGCGGCCCCCCGCCGCCAGTCGCTGCGCTCCTTCCCGCGGCGACCCCCCGCGACCGTGCTAGCCGCGGCTGGCGATTGGGTGGAGCCCGTCCCTTTCTACGTTTCGGCTTACCTGCTGACAGCATCCCAACTGTCACCGGAGTGGTATAGAGGAATGTGTTTCCTAGACTGACAATCGGCGGCCGACGTACGTGTAGAACGCTCTCGAATCGCAAGCCGAGGGCGGTTACCGGACCGATCAGACGCGGACAGCACGGTCGCGGGGGGTCGCCGCGGGAAGGAGCGCAGCGACTGGCGGCGGGGGGCCGCAGGCCCCCTGACCCGTTGCGTTAGCACCCAGCGGTGCATGCACCGCTGGGCACCAGGGCGCATGCGCCCTGGTCAGGAACTCGCGCATGCGCGAGTTCCCTCCTAACCTTCAAAGGATCAGGACCACAGCTGGTGGGAGGCTCGTCTTGCGCCTTCCACCAGTGCGGCTAATTTCGCGAAGACGATGTCAGGGTGGACCATCGGGGTGCCCGCGAAGGTGCCGAAGCCGCAGTCGGCGCCGGCGATGACTTGCTCGCGACCTACCAGCTCGGCGTAGCGCACCAGGCGTTGGGACACGAGCTCGGGATGCTCGATGTAATTGGTGGTGGTATCCAACACGCCGGGAATGATCAGTTTGTCCGTCGGTAGCTGAATCTCCGCAAAGACCGCGTACTCGTGCTCGTGCCGCGGGTTGGCGCCCTCAAACGAAATGGCCTGAGGTTTCGCCCGCAGCACGTCGCTGAGAATGTCGCGCAGCGGCACGTCCGTCTGATGCGGACCTTCGTAGTTGCCCCAGCACAGGTGCAGCCGCATGCGATCGGCGGGAATGTTGCGCACCGCGGCATTCAGCGCGTCGATCCGTTCGCCGATCGGTGCCAGCGCAACGCCAGTGGGCGCGTTGGCAGCCAGCGCCACATCCGGGCAGTCCAGTTGCAGGAGAAAGCCCGCCTCGACGATGGCCTCGTACTCCTCGCGCATGACCTCCGCCAGCGTCTCCAAATAGGCCACGTCACTCGGGTAGTACTGGTTGGGCTGAAACCAGGCGATGACGCCCGGTGACGCGGCGGTCATGAAGGCTTCCCGTGAAGGCGCATCTGCCAGCGCCGATCGGAGATTGTCGATATCGTCCTGCAGAAGTGCCTGGCCAACGTACCGCACCGGACCCGTGCACGCGTAGCGGTTGATACGCGCCGCGCCCTGCTGGGTACGCGCATTCCACTCCGCATAGCGTGGAAACGCCGCGGCGTCCGCGCGTGGATAGCGCTGCGCCTGCACGTGACTTTCGAATCCGGTCAGTCGCGCATAGACATACGTGGAGTACGAGACTTTGCTCATTTCGCCGTCATTGACCACGTCGAGGCCGGCGTCGATTTGCTGGCGAACGGATTCGGCGACTGCCTGCCGCACGCGTGCGTTCACCTCCCGTGATCGCGCATCGTCTTCGGAATACAGCAGCTCCACCAGGTCGTCGGGACGCGGCAAGCTGCCGGTATGCGTGGTCAGGATCGCGTCGGCACTACATCTCATGGAACGGCGAACAACTCCTCGATGGTCAGGGTGCGCGGCGTAATGCGCTGCTCGAAGGCGTAGCGAGCCAGCAAGTCAATCGCGCCGCGATTGCGCTCCAGCCCATCGAGCGGAGCGGAATCGGCCACCAGGGCTTTGGCGGCACCCACCATGCGGAACAGCTCACCCGGCAGCCAGGGGTTGTCCGCCACCAGGTCACGGCGGACAACCAGCGTGTGATTGACCGGTTGGATGCCGGTTTGTCGCACAAAATCGGCCTCCAGATCCAGCGGATTGGGCAGTAGCCAGCGCAGGTCCGGATACTCCGCCGGCTCCAGTCCCGCGGCGGCGTCGATCTCGCCATCGCGCAGCATGCCTGCCAGGGTCTTGCCTTCGGGCGCCCGACGTGTATTCGGCGGGTCGACGAATCCATCGACATGGGCGGGCTCGAACGTCGTCCAGTTGAGCGTGTCCAACCGGAGGCCGAACTGATCGTGCAGCATGCCGCGCAGCCAGGTGCCGGTGGTCTGGGTATAGGCGCGCACGCCAATCGTGCGGCCCTCCAGGTCGCGCGGCTCGCGCAGCGGACTATCCGGTCGGACCAGCAGCATGCCGTAGGCAGATTGTTGCATGAGCACGACCGGCACGCCGACAAGCGGGCGATCGACGGCTCTGGCCAGCAGCAGGGTCACCAGGGCCAGCTCCGAGATGTCGTACTTCAGCTCATTGACCATCGGCCGAAATGCGCGATTGGCGGGCACGACTTCGACGTGTGCCAGGGACAGTTGCTGGCTGGTGACGCGGCCGTCCTTGAGCGGGCGGGTGTACGGATAACTGCCGATGGCGGTCGTGAAGGTGCGCGGGACGACCACCATTGGCTCAAATCTTATCCGCACCGGGTGTTCGGCTAACCTGAGGTACGCCTATGACTGACACCCTGGCGGCGCGCCTGGCGCGCCTGGATACGTGCGGCGTCTCGGACGCCATCGATCGTCTCGGGCTGACTGGCGCCGTCCAGGGCCTGCTGCCGATGTGGCCCTGCCCGCGGATCGCCGGCCAGGTCATCACGGTGCGTTTGCGACGCGCCGAGCCGGGCGACCACTCGCCGCGCCACCTGGGCACGGCGGCCATCGAAGCCGGGGGGCCTGGGCAGGTCATCGTCATCGAGCACCACGATCGTGAGGACGCAGCCGGCTGGGGCGGCATCCTGTCGCTGGCGGCGCGCTTGAAGGGTATCGAGGGTGTGATCGTGGACGGCACCTGCCGTGACGTCGACGACAGTCGCGACGCCGGGTTCCCGGTCTTCGCGCGCGCCGCGACGCCGATGACTGCGCGCGGCAGGATCGTCGAGGCGTCGATGGGCGAGCCGATCCGAGTTGGCGACCTGCACGTGGCGCACGGCGACTACGTCATCGCCGACTGGAGTGGCGCGGTCTTTCTCGCCGCCGACCGTGCCGAAGAGATCGTGACGACCGCTGAAGGCCTGCAAGCGCGCGAAGCCGCGATGGCCGAGGCGGTGCGGGCTGGACAATCGGTCGTGGATGTGATGGGAGCAAACTACGAATCTATGTTGGGACAACACGTATGAGTGGCGATGCCACGGTCGATGGCCTGCGCGAGCTGCCAACCGCGACAATCTCAGACGCGCTGGATCGGCTGGCCATCGCCGGCCAGTGTCTGGGAATCGCGCCGCTGGACCCAAAATTCCGGCTGTGCGGCCGCGCGTTCACCCTGCGCTATCGGCCGACTGGCGCGGTCGAGCGTGGGAATGTCGGCGACTACATTGACGACGTCCCACCGGGCGGCATCGTCGTGCTCGACAACGCCGGGCGGCTGGACTGTACGGTCTGGGGCGACATTCTGACTGCCGTCTCGCACCGCCGTGGCGTGGGTGGCACCGTCATTCACGGCGTGTGCCGCGACGTCTCGCGGGCCCTGGACCTGGGCTATCCGATCTTTTCACGCGGGCGGTACATGCGCACTGGCAAGGACCGCGTCGAGGTGGAGAGCCAGGGGGCGCCGATCTCGCTGGGTGAGGTCCAGATCCGTCCAGGCGACATCCTGGTCGGCGACGCCGACGGGATCCTGGTGGTGCCGGCCATCGACGAGGCACAGGTGCTCGATACCGCGCGTGAGATCGAAGAGGCCGAGCAGGCGATCGAGCGGGAGACGGCCAAGGGTACGCGGCTGGACGAGGCGCGGCGCGTGTTTCGGTATCACCAGTTGCAAACACGAACCGAAGGACAACCATAAGACCAGGGTCCTTGTAGACGCCGGCCGTCCCCGGTAGCCTCCTCCCTGGCGCATCAAGTCCTTGGGGGGTGCAGATGAGCCGTCCAGAGCACTGGAAGGCCAGTTCGAGCCGCATCGCAGCCTCGATTCGTAACGACAACCGGGTGAGAGCGCAGTGTCGCCATCTGGCACGCGGGTTTGCTCTTCTCGCGCTGGTGGGTGCCGCCGCGTGTAGCAGTCCGGCGCCGGCGGCCTCGACCAGCGCTCCGGCCGCCGCGCCGACCACGGCGCCTGCCGCGGCGGCGTCGGTTGCGCCGGCCGCATCGGCCGCGCCAGCGGCATCCGCGGCGCCGGCGGCCTCGCCCGCGACAGGCGCCAGCCCCAGCCCGCTCGCCTCGGCGTCCCTGGTGCCCTCGCCCAGCCCCGTCGGTGGGGTCAACTCGACTGGCGCCGCGGCGCCGGCGGCCGCCGCCGCTGCCAATCTGTCGGTCAGCCTGGCCGGCAAGTGTGGCCTGGGCAATGGCCAGAAGGCCACCGGCACGCCGATCAATGTCGGCGCGATCGTGACCAAACAGCCCGGCGTCGACTTCACCGACATCACCAATACGGCCATGGCGTACTTCCAGTGCGTCAACGACAACGGCGGCATCAACGGCCACCCCGTCAACTACCTCGTCGAGAACGAGCAAACCAACGCCCAGCAGGTCGCCGCGCTGGCTACCAAGCTCACGCAGGACGAGAAGGTGGTGGCCCTGGTTGGCAGCGCCAGTCTGATCGACTGCGCTGTCAACCACCAGTTCTACGAGCAGAACAACTTCAACGTCATCGCCGCGGGTGTGCCGTACGAATGCTTCAACACGCCCAACATCGCAGCGGTGAATATGGGCCCGTACTACAGCACGCTGGGCGCCGCGCAGTACCTCGCCAGACAGGGTGTCAAGCAGTGGGTGACGGTCAGCGGCAACGCGCCGGGCGCCGATCATGACAACTCCGGTCCGGCGTCGTTTGCCAAGATGCAGGGCGGAATCACCGACAACGGCGTCTACCTCGAGAACACGCCCATCGAAGATGCCAACAGCCTGGTGCTGCAGCTGGTCCAGGCCGCCGGCCAGGGCGGCGGCGTGATTATCAACCTCACACCACCCGAAGGGCTCAAGATCCTGCAGGCGGCCCAGCAACAGGGGCTGATCGACCAGGTCAGCTGGGCATGGTCCACGCCCGGTAACGACGCGTCGGTCGCCCAGGCGCTGGATTCAAGCTGGAACGGCAAGCTGGGTATCAATGCCGAACTGAACCTGATCGACTCCACCGGGCCGTCCAACACGCTGTACCAGCAGGTGGTCAAGCAGTACGCGCCAAACACGCCGCTGGGGAGCTTCGGCCAGATGGGTTTCCTGGCGGCGGACATCTTCACCAAGACGGCGCTCCAGTTGCCCGAAGACCAGCTGACGGCTCAGGGCGTGAATGCGGCCATCCGTCAGATCAAGGACTACCAGACGGACCTGCTGTGCAAGCCGTGGTACTTCGGGGATTTGCCGTACCACGTGCCCAACAACTGGGACAGGACCGTGGGCCCGCAGGATCGCAAGATGGTGCAGAAGGAGGACTGCTTCGAAATCGCGGCGATCCCTGAGAGCAACTTGACGCAGATTCGGCAGGCCGAACAGCAGATGGGTCTGGCTCAGTAGCCAGGATGCCTGACCTGCGTCCGTTTCTCATATTGGGACTGGCCGTGGGCGGCGTGTTCGCCCTGTCCGGCGTGGGCATGGTCGTGCTGTTCCGCGCCACGGGCGTGCTGAACCTCGCCTACGGCGCCGTGGGCGCGTGCGGTGCGTTGATCGCCTGGTCGATGATCAACGTGCTCGCCCTGCCCAACTGGCTGGCGTACCTGGTCGCGATCGCCTTCGGCGGGGTGGTGACCCTGATCTACGGCAGCATCTTCGGCCCACGCCTGGCCGAGCGCGACCCGCTGGTCAAGGCCATTGCAACGCTCGGCCTCACGCTCATCCTGCTCGGGATCATGTCCTGGGGCTGGAGCTACGAGGCGCACTCGCTGGTGCTGCCGACCACCGCGATCGGCTTCACGCTGGGTGGCGTACGCGTGAACCTGACTCAGATTCTGGCGCTGGGTCTGGGCATTTTCGTCACTCTGTTCACCGCCGCGTTCCTGCGCTACACCAAGCTCGGGGTGGCGATGCGCTCGCTGGCGAATCATCGCGAAACGACCGCCATGCTGGGCGTGCCAGTACGGCAGGTGGAGGCGGCCGCCTGGCTCGGCACCGGCCTGCTGTCGGGCGCAACCGGCCTGTTGCTGGCGACCCTGGTCGGTCTGGATATCGTCGGCCTGACGTTCCTGGTGATCGCATCGCTGGCGGCGGCCTTGATGGGTCAACTGCGGTCACTGACGATCACCATGCTGGCTGGCCTGGCGATTGGCATTGTCCAGTCGTGTTTGACCGGATTTGCCGCCATCAGCTCGTATCGAACCCTGACGCCGTTCATTTTCGCGATAGTCGCCTTGCTGTGGTTCGGGTTCGGCCGTGGCACGCGGTTGAGCAACGGATGACCGGACTAAGTCTCGAACGGACGTCGCTGCGCCGAGCGACGATCATCATCGTGGTGCTCGGGGTGCTGTGCATCGTGGCGCCGCTGGTGCTCTCGACGTTCTGGGTCCAGATCCTGACGTCGGTGGCGATCTACAGCATCGTCACCCTGAGCCTGGCGCTGCTCGCCGGCCGCGTCGGGCTGGTCTCGCTCGGCCAGATCGCGCTGCTGGCCGTCGCGGGTTGGATCGCGCTGCGGCTGGCATTCGCGTTCAATCCGCCGTACCCGGTGCTCTTGCTCGTGACGGGTGTGCTGACAGCTATCGTCGGCACGTTGATCGGGCTGCCAGCGCTACGGTTGAGCGGCCTGTACCTGGCCCTGATCACGCTGATGGCCGCCTCAGCCATCACGCAGATTCTGGCCGCCGTCAACTTCCCCAATGGTGGACCGGGCTTCCTGGGCGAATCGGCCTCCGCGGCGGGCAACAACGCGGCGATCGTGACGCGGCCCGACTGGATGGCCTCGGATGCCGCGTTCTTCAGGGCGGTCGTCATCGTGGCGGCGCTGATGTTCCTACTTGGCGTGCTGCACGTGCACGGCAAGGCGGGCCGCGCGTGGGCGGCGATCCGCCAGAGCGAGTCGGCCGCAATCGCCGCCGGAGTCAACGTCACGCAGTACAAGCTGTGGGCCTTTGCGCTGGCTTCGTTCATGACCGGCATCGCCGGCTGTCTCCTGGCCGCCAGCGCCGGCGGCCTGACGACGTATGCGTTCCCGGCTCCGGACTCGATCACGATTCTAGCGGTCGTGCTGATGGGCGGCATCTTCAACTTCTGGGGTGCCATCGTGGCGGCTGTCCTGATGAAGCTGTTCCCCGAGATCCTGAAGAACTTCCGCATTCCCGCCGACGTGCTGACCATCATGTTCGGGGTCGGCGTGCTGCAGGCGATGACGACGGCGCCGTCGGGCATCTCGGTGCAGATGGGCCGCGACCTGACCAACCTGGGCCGCCGCATTGGTCGGCTGGCTGGCCGGGGCTCGACGGCCGGCACCAGTTTGTGATCGAGATCCAGGGGCTGACCGTCCGCTTCGGTGGCGTCACGCCGCTCGACGACGTCTCACTCGAGTTTCCTACCGGCACGTGTGGCCTGATCGGTCCGAACGGCGCCGG
>JAFAWJ010000587.1 GCA_019242065.1 Chloroflexota bacterium | reverse complement strand
CCCAGCGGCACATGTGCCGCTGGTGTGCTCCGCACTGGTCAGGGGGCTGCCGCCCCCGCCGCCGTTCGCTGCGCTCACTCCCGCGGCGACCCCCCGCGTACGGGCTGTCCGCGACTGGGGGCTCGGGAATGCCACGACACGAACGTCGTGCAGCCACCAAACGTCGTGCAGTGACAAACGTCATGCGGCGACCTTCCGCGTACGCGCTGCCGCCAAGAACTTCCGGCGGGGTTTAGCCGAACACCACGCGTCGGACGGCGTCGAAGTCGGCGGGCAGCTCTACCGGGTGGTTCATCTCGCGTGAGGTGATCCCCAGCTCACCCAGCCCCGCCTCGTGGTATTTCACCTTGAAGTCGATGAACTTCAAGCCGTTGGCCGTCGAGATGACGACCACTCGCTGCCCGCGAGCGATCGTGCCGCGGTGGACCAGCTTGTCGAGCGCCGCCAGCGCCACACCCGTGTGCGGGTCGTTGAACATGCCAGTGAGGTCCGCGCGCGCCGCGGCATCGGCCAGCTCGTCCTCGCTCGCCTGCTCGACGACCCCGTCAAAGCGCTGCAGGGTGCGCACCGCGCGCTGGTAGCTCACCGGATTGCCGATGCGGATGGCCGAAGCCAGCGTCGGCTTCGCGTACACCGGTTCGAGACGGTCGAACCCGCGCGTGTACGCCAGGTACAGCGGATTGGCGCGTTCGGCCTGCGCCACGGCGATCCGCGGCAGCGTGCGAATCAGCCCGAGCTCGTACAGCATCAAAAAGCCGGCGCCGAGCGCGGACACGTTGCCGAGGTTGCCGCCCGGGATCACCACCCAGTCGGGCACCTCCCAGTCGAACTGCTGCACGATTTCCACCGCGATGGTCTTCTGGCCCTCGAGTCGCAACGAGTTCATCGAATTGGCTAGATAGATGCCGGGCTCCAGGGCCAGCCGCTGCACGATGTCCATGCAGCCGTCGAAGTCCGTATCCAGGGCCAGCACGCGTGAGCCGTTGGCCAGCGGCTGCACCAGCTGTGCCGTGCTGATCAGGCCTCGCGGCAGCAGCACCACCGATTGAATGCCGGCCACCGCGCAGTACGCCGCCAGGCTCGCCGACGTATCGCCTGTGGAGGCGCACACCACGGCCTTGATCGGCGAGCCGTGCGCGATCATCTGGTTGACCACGCTGACCAGCACGGTCATGCCCAGGTCTTTGAAGCTGCCCGTGTGGCTGTTGCCGCACATCTTGATCCACAGGTCTTCGAGTCCCAGCGCGTGTCCATAGCGACTGGCCCAGAACAGGTTGGTGCCGCCCTCGTCGAGGCTGACGATGTTGGCGTCGTCGAGCAGGGGCAGCACCCACTCCTTTTTGCCCCACACGCCGCTGCCGTACGGCCAGGTCGTACGCTTATAGCGCTCGTCGAAGAGCTTCATCCACGCCGACGGGCTGCGCGCGCCAAGCGCGTTCAGGTCGTGGGCAACTTCGAGCAAGCCGCCACACGTCGGGCAGTGGTACATCACTTCCTCGAGCGACCACTGCCCGTGCTCACCATTCGTGCAGCGAAACCAGGCCCGATACTCCACGCTGCGCCTCGTCGGCTAGCATAGACGACTCGTATCGATGGGGCCCCTGACACTCACCATTCTGGGCGCGGGTCCGGCCGCGCCCAACCCTGGCGGCGCGAACTCGGGGTATCTGGTCCGCCACGGGCAAACGGCGGTGGTCATGGACTGCGGCCCCGGCACGACTGGCCAGCTCGCGCTGCATATGTCGCCGGCGCACGTGGACGGCGTGGCCATTTCCCACTTTCATCCCGACCACTATTTCGACCTGGTCGCGCTGTATTACATGCTCAAGTTCGGTGACCGACGCGCGTCGCGGCTCCCGGTGTGGCTGCCGCCCGAGGGTCGCGCGTTCCTGGATCGGTTCGGGCGCGTGATCTCGGACCGGTCGGCGATGCTGGAGGACGTGCTGGACTTGCGCGAGTACGAGCCGGAGCGGGAGATGCGCATCGGCGAGTTGCACTTCACGTTTTTGCCGGTGCAGCACTATGTGCCGTCGCACGCGATGCGTGTGCACGCGGCTGGCGGTGGGATGCTGGTCTTTTCCGCGGACGCCGCCCCATGCGACGCGTTGCCCGACGCCGCGCGTGGCGCCGACCTGTTTCTGTGCGAGTCGGCGCTGCTGGACGCGACGCAGGACGAGCGCAAGCCCGAGAACCGCGGCCACCTGACCGCTGCCGAGGCCGCCGCCGCCGCGCGCGCCGCGGGGGTGAAGCGGCTGCTGATCACCCACTACCGATCGAGCCAGGAGCACGACCGCCATCACCTGACGACCGCCGCCGCGGTGTACAAGGGCCCGATCGACCTGGCCCGCCCGGGGGAAACCTACACCGTCACCTGAGCCAACGTGGACTTTTGAGCGTATTCGCTCCTCGCGAGGGGTACCGGAGTGGGGTCAAGGGGTTTACCCCTTGTCGTCGACACGCGGATGCCGCGACTTCGCAAGCCGCCCCCGCGAGGCAATCCGTTACCCTTCACCGAAATGGCCGAGCGCGAGCCCATCCTCGTCTGCACCGCCTGGCCGTACGCCAACGGCTCCCTCCACGTCGGCCACCTCGCGGGCGTCTACGTTCCCGCCGACGTCTTTGCCCGCTACCAGCGCCTGCGCGGCAAGGACGTGCTCATGATCTCCGGCACCGACGCCCACGGCACCCCGGTCACCGTCCGCGCCGACCAGGAGCACACCACGCCCGCCGAGGTCGCCGCCCGCTACCACGCCGAGTTCCTCACCTACTGGCGCGACCTCGGCGTCAGCTACGACCTGTACACCACCACCACCACCGAAAACCACAAGGACGTCGTCCAGGACGAGTTCATGATGCTCCTGGACAAACAGCTCCTGTACAAGGCCAGCTCGACCGGCTTCTACGATCCTGTCGCCAGACGATTCCTCCCCGACACGTATATCGAAGGCGAGTGCCCGCACTGCCACTATCCGCGCGCCCGCGGCAACCAGTGCGAAAACTGCGGCCGGCTGCTCGAGCCCGAAGACCTGATCAATCCTCGCTCACGCCTGAACCCCGAGGCCCGGCTCGAACGCCGCGAGACCGAGCATTACTACTTCGACCTGCCCCGCCTCGAAAAAGCGTTGCTGGACTGGGCGCTGCCGATGACCCACTGGCGGCCCAACGTCTACCGCTTCACGATCAATTTTCTCGAGGGCGGCCTGCAGGCCCGCGCCATCACCCGCGACCTGAGCTGGGGCGTGCCCTTGCCGCCGCAGGTCGGCTCCGGCTGGGACGACAAGCGCATCTACGTGTGGTTCGAGGCGTGCAGCGGCTACTTGTCGGCAGCCTTCGAATGGGCTCGGGACATCAAGGGTGACCCCCAGGCCTGGGAGCGCTGGTGGAAAGATCCCGCCTGCCGCCAGTACTACTTCATCGGCAAGGACAACATCCCCTTCCACACGGTGATCTGGCCCGCCATCCTGGTCGGCCGCGGCGACGTCATCCTGCCCTACGACGT
>JAFAWJ010000431.1 GCA_019242065.1 Chloroflexota bacterium | reverse complement strand
GGCTGATCCGAGAGCCAGCCCTTGGCCATCAACGTCGTGGCGATCAGTGCTCCGGTGCGTTCCGCGAGGCGCACCACCGCCTCGCCAGCGCCCGAGCGGATGGCGCCCCGCCCGACGACGAGCAGCGGCCGGCTGGAGCCGGCGAGGATATCCACGGCGCGAGCCAGGTCGTCAGGATTGGGCTGAATGCGGCTGGAGCCCAGGATCGCCGACGATGGCACGTACTCCTCGTCGTCGTCCATCGTCTTCTGCTGGGTGTCCATCGGCGCGCTGAGCAGAATCGGCCGCGACTCGAGTTTGGCCTGATAGAAGGCTTTGCGGACCGCGTCGTAGGCTGTCTCGGGCGACAGCACGCGCACGAAGCCTGCTTCGCAGGCCTCGGCGAAGCGCGACTGGTCGAAACGCTGAATATAGTCTTCGTCGTCGGTGGGCGATTCGCCGACAAACGCCACCAGGCCAGATTGCGCGCGCGCGGCGGTGACCAGCGCAGTAGCCAGCTGGGTGACGCCAGGTCCGCAGGTGGCGGTGCACACGCCGGGCGTAAAGGTGACGCGCGCCCAACCGTCGGCCATGCCGAGGCCCGCACCTTCGTGGCGCACCTCCAAGAGCTGCACGCCGAGGTCGTGCAGGGCCTCCATCCAGTACATGTTGCCGTCGCCCATCATGCCGAAGACCGACGTTGTGCCTTCGGCGACAAACGCCCGGGCCAGACCCTCGTAGACCTTCATATCCGCCGATGCTATCGCCTGCGGTCGTTTGGTGGGAGGCCGCTCATGAGCGGCCTCCCCAGAGTGGCGCAGGCGCCACTCTGCCCAGCGGTGCATGCACCGCTGGGTGCTAACGCAACGGTCAGGGGGCCGTGCGGCCCCCCGCCGCCGTTCGCTGCGCTCACTCCCGCGGCGACCCCCCGCGTACGTGCTGTCCGCGAGTGGCGATTACCACAAGCCGTTTGAACTCCTAACCGCGCAAGAGCTCGTACCACTCCCCGCGATGAGCCTGGTCAACCCGCGCCCCGATCAGCGTTGGAACACGCGCCGCCAGCGCGCCCGTCAGCGCGTCGCGAAACTCGTCCAGGCTGCTGACGTCCACGCCCTTCCCGCCAAACGCATCGGCAATCTTCGCGCACGACACCGCCGGCAGGCGCGCGCCGACCGGCCGCAGGCTCTGCCGCAACTGCTTGGTTTCAATCTGGGCCAGCGCCCCATCCATCCACGCCACGTAGATCGGCGTCAGGCCGTGCTCCGCGGCCACGCTGATCTCCGAGGCGCGCATGAGCAGCGAGCCGTCGCCCATGAACCCCACCACCGGCTGGGCGCCGAACCCCAGACACAGCGCGTTGGCCGCCGGCAGCGCGTAACCCATGGTCGACAGTCCGTGCGCGGTGAAGTAGTGTCCCGGCTCGTCGGCCGACCACAGATACGACGTCAGCGGCTTGCCGAATCCCGCATCGACGGCGACCCGCGTCTCGGGCGGCAGCAGCGACCGCGCCAGCCGCAGCGCCGACGGAATCGTGAAGCCTCCGTCGTCGAGGTGAAACGGCGCGCCGAAGCTCGTCCGATAGCGAGCCACGTCGGCCGTCGACCACGCCGAGGCGGACTGGATGCACGCCAGCGAGGTGAGCGTCGTGCATGTCGGGCCGACGAGCTGAAGGCTAGTCGGCGCGAAGCGCTGCGTATCCGGATGCTCGTTCACGGCGACGACTGGCGCCGCGTAGCGCCAGGCCGCGTTGAAGAAGTCCTTCGCGTCCAGGCCGACAGTCAAGACCAGGTCGCCGCGCGACAGCATGTCCGCTTCCAGGTTGCCGTTCATGAATGTGCCGGTGAACCAGTCGGCGTCGGGCGCCAGCACGCCCATGGCAGCCGGACTGGTAAAGACCGGCGCAGCAAGGGCCTCGCTCAGGTCTCGCAAGGCTCGCCGCGTCGAGGGATCCGCGGGGCAGGTACCGCCGACCACCAGCACTGGTCGCTGCGCCCGTGCGATCAGCTCGACCGCCTGCGCCGGGATCGCCTGCCGATCCGGCGTGCCCGCCACGGCATACGTCCGCGAATCGGCCTGGAGCAGCGGCCAGTCTTCCGCGCGATCGGCGGCCGTGGCGGCGGCCACGTCCTCGCGCAGTTCGAGCAGCACCGGCCCACCCGGCGGCGCCATGGCCGTATCCAGCGCTCGGGCCAGCACCTGGTGGATGCGTGGGCTGGCGGTCGTGCTCCACCTGGTCACCGACTCGACGAGCTGGTGCGTGTCCAGGCCCTGGCGGATGATCACCGGCGCGCGGTCGGGGTGGTGCTGCCCCGAGACGATCAGCAGCGGCACATGGTCGAGCCAGGCATGCGCCAGCCCGTTGATGGCGTTGGTGATGCCCGGCGCGAGCGTCACGAG
>JAFAWJ010000350.1 GCA_019242065.1 Chloroflexota bacterium | reverse complement strand
GACACTCGAGCCAGCAACTTTTGAATTGGCGGCGACCCGGGTCGTGGCAGTCGGCCAGGTGGATCTCACCGACGGAGTGTAATCCAGTGGTGGCCAACGTCCCGGTTCGGGTAACTCGAACCAACGACCGCTCCAGTTCGCGCACGGCCAGCACCACTTCCGCCGGAGCCCTCTGCCAGGGAACACCTCGGCCCCCGTGGGCTGCAGTGGACCACGTTGTTCATCCGCTGGCGCAGGTGCGACATCTCCCAGTACAGCCGCTTGCGGGCACGACTGATGTTGCCCAGCGGCCGGTGCTCGGGCAGGCTGTGCCACGGGTTATAACTCAGCACGCGTGCAAAGGCGAGCTGCTCCGGCGAGTCGAACCTCTGCTTCGGAATGCGCACGGCGTATTTCCGACGACGAAGTCATCCGTGGGATCCCCGGCACGCAGGTAGAGCAGCACAACGCGCCGTATTCGCTGACAGAAGGGTTCGTCGCAGTGTACCGCATGCACCCGTTGATCCGCGACGACTATGCCTTCCGCCGCGCCACCGACGATGCGCTGATCGAGGACCGGAGTTTCGACAGGTCACCGACGTGAAGGGCAACCAGTTGCTGGCCGCGACGTCGACGGCCGACCTGCTGTACTCGTTCGGCACGCTCTATCCTGGAGCGCTCCAGCTCCACAATGGCCTCGCGGCGCCTGAAGAGCGATCGCCGCCACTACCCCACCCTGCGCTCCGCGCTCAATCCCGGACAACGTCTTCACCCCCTGGCCTGGCTCCCGCGCCTAGCGCAGCTTGCCGCGGCCGAGGATCGGCCAGATCGCTTCCAGCCGCTCGCCGCGGACCGCGTAGATCTCGTCGTGCAGCATGGTGGTCGTATCGCTGTAGCCGACCACGAACTCGATCTTGTCGCCGATCCGCGGCGTCTCGCACGGCGCGCGCAGGCTGATGCGCGCATGCTCCGCCGACAGGCCGACCGACTCCACCTCCGCGTCAATCAGCGGCCGCGGTACGGCGGCATCGCTGCTCATCGTCTTTTTGCCCGCGTCACAGATGATGCGCGTCGGCGTCGGCCGGCTGGTGACCGTGGCCAGCACCGTCAGCGCGTACTCGTGATCGACATGCATCACTTCACGGTAGTACAGGTCGGCGAAGATGCCGCCGCCCGCCTGCACCTCGGTCACCCCCGGCAGTCGCGACGTCATCGCATACGTCCCCGTGCCGCCGCAGCTCACGACCTCACACGCCAGACCAGCGTCCGCACACGCGCGCGCACAGTCCGTCAAAAGCCGAACCGAGTCCACCACCGCCCGCTCTTTTTCCGATTGATCGGCGATACCCACCGTCTGCCCCTCCCAGCCCATCACCCCCGCGAAGCGGAGCCCCGGCTGCGCCGCAACCAATCGTGCAAACTCCACGACGTCCGCCGGCACCACGCCCGCGCGATGCATGCCGATGTCCAGTTCAATCACCACCCGCAACCGCCGAGCAACGTCACACGCCGCGCGATTCAATTCCTCGACGTTCTGGCGTGAATCGACGGCCACCACCACGTCGGCGTAGGGCAGCAGATTCACCAGTCGCGCGATCTTCGAGGCGCCGACCACCTGGTTGGCGATCAGAATGTCGCGAATCCCGGCGGCGGCCATCACCTCCGCTTCACCCACTTTCGCGCAGGTCACCCCCAGTGCTCCGGCGCGCAGCAGCTGGTGCGCAATTGCCGGCGTCTTGATGGCTTTGGTGTGCGGCCGCCAGCCCACGCCCGCGGCGCGCAGCGTCGTCGCCATACGCTGGATGTTGCGCTGCATGACCTCGAGGTCCAGCACCAGCGCCGGCGTGTCAATGTCCCACTTCGAGCTACCAATCATGTTGCCTCCAGCGTCGATTCGTCGAGCGCCACCACGCGCTGTTCGGCGGCGGCCAGTCTGGCGGCCAGAATAACCTGCAGCGCCGCACGCGCGTCGCGCGGTCCGACCTCCGGCGTCTGCCCGCTACGGATGCAGCCCACCAGGTGGTCGATCAGCAGACCCACCGAGTGCTCCCCATAACCGCGCCGTTCGGCCCAGCCCGCGCCATACACCCCCAGCGACGGCTGCGCCGCGTCCACGACCAGCGTGCCGTGCGAGCCCATGACGCGCACGCGTCGATCGCCGCCGTAGCCGTTGGGATGACCGGTGGTCGGCGCACGTCCCACCGAGGTCGTCGCCACCACGCCATGCTGAAAGTTCAGGGCGAGGACACTGAAGTCATCCGGGCTGCCGCCGCCGCCGTAGAAGAACGAGCCCGTGGTCGCATACACCGACTCCACGTCGAGTCCGAGGATCGACCGCATGGCGTCGACCACATACAGTCCGAAATTCAGCAATTCGCCCAGTGGCCACGCCGCCGTGCCTTCGGCCAGAATGAACTCGGCCTGGACCGCCCACGGCAATCCCACACTGCCGCCAGCGACCGCCGCCCGTGCCGAACGGATCGCCGGGTCGAACCGATAGTGGTAAGCCGGCACGCACGCGACGCCATGAGTCGCGAACGCGCGCTCGATGGCATCACACTCATCCAATCGGAGTGCCAGCGGTTTATCCACGAGCGCGTGCTTGCCCGCGGCGGCAACGCGCTCCAGGACCGAAACGCGACGGTCGAAGGGACAGCACACCGACACCAGGTCTACCCGCGGATCGGCCAGCGCCGCGTCGAGGTCCGGGACATATGGCAACTTCAGTGCGTCCGCCATCTGGCGATTCAGCGCATGCTGGCTAGCCGGTGCATCAGCCTCGTCCGCCACTCCAATCAATAGCAATACCGGATGTGTCGACAGGACCGGAACGTACATCGCCGTCTGGTGCGCCTGGCCGCCGACGCTGGAAAAACTCACCAGCAGGACGCCCAGGCGCCCGTCGTCAGTCGGCATCCGTACCCTCAATCCGAACCACCTCGCCCGTGCGCAGCGACGCCTCGCCCGCGACGGCCATCGCCACCGCCAACCGCCCGTCCGCGCCCGTCACCGCCGGCGCGGCCTCCCCCCGAATCGCCGCGACCCACGCCGCAACCTCCCGATCGAAGCCCACCTGCCCATTGCCCGGCAGCAGGCTGGTGCCACCCTCGAGAAAAGCCAGCCCCGTCTCCGCGTCCCACGGCAAGCGCAACACACCCCGCGTGCCCTGCACCAGCACATCCCGAAATGCAAACGACCGCGGACGGTTGGCGCGACTCATTTCACACACTGCCGTGCTCCCGTCCCGATAGCGCACGATCATGCACAGGTAGTCGTCGATAGCGAGATTGGCGGAGGTTTCCTTGCGCCCCTGGACGTAGATCGTTGCCGGCGTAGTACCAACCCACCAGGTCGCCAGGTCCAGCAAGTGGACTCCGTTGTGGAGGACGTGGCCGCCGGAGCGACGCGGATCGAGCACCCACGCGCGCCAGTCCGACCAGATCCAGCCGCCCAGGATAGCCAGCCGCACGTACACCGGACGTCCGATGTCGCCCGCGACAATCGCGTCTTTGATCGCGCGACCGTACGGATAAAAGCGGTGGGTGTGCGCGGCCATGAGCGTGAGCCCCCGGTCGCCGAATGCACGCACAAGCGTATCTGCGCCATCCGTCGTGATGGCCAGCGGTTTCTCCATCAGCAGGTGCTTGCCAGCTGTGGCGATCCTGACCCCAAGCTCCACGTGCGTGTCGTTGGGCGTGCACACGATGCAGCCATCCACGTCAGGCCACCCCAGCAGCTCGTCGACGTCAGTCGTCCAGCCCGCGCCATCCACGCCGCGCACCGCGGCCTGCGCGCGACCCCGGTCGAGGTCCGCGACGCCCACCAGCCGGACTCCGGGCAGTTTGCTCAGCGCCGTCAGGTGCATGCTGGCGGCGAAACCCGTGCCGATCACGCCGACGCCAATGGGCATTACGTGCGTTGCCGCGGATCGAGCGCATCGCGCAATCCGTCGCCAATGAAGTTGATGGCCAGCACGGTAATGGCGATCATCAGTCCCGGCGGCAGCCACAACCACGGCATGGACTCCAGGATGGTGAGCGACTGCGCGTCGGACAGCATGTTGCCCCACGACGGCTGAGGTGGTCGCACACCCAGTCCCAGAAACGACAGCGCCGCTTCCAGCAAGATGGCCTGCGCGACGGCAAACGTTGCCGTCACCGTTAGTGGCGACAGCACTGATGGGACCAGGTGACGCGCGATCAGGTGTCCTCGCGTCGCGCCCAAGGCCCGCGCTGCCAGAAAGAAATCCTGCTCGCGTATCGACAGCGCCAGCGCGCGCACCAGTCGACACGCCGTCGGCCAGAAGAACAGGCCGATGCCCACCATGATCGTCACCATACTCGGTCCGACCAGCGCTACCAGCGTGATGATCACCACCAGCGCCGGGAACGACAGCACCACGTCGGTCAGGCGCATGATGACCGCGTCCACCCAACCGCCGTAAGCGCCGGCGATGGATCCCAGCAGCAGTCCGATTCCGCTCGACATGAGCGCCGCCACCAGACCGACCGTCAGCGACACCTGGCCAGCGTAGATCAGCCGACTGAGCACGTCGCGGCCGGCGGAGTCCGTCCCGAGCAGGTGCGCGGCGCTCGGCGGTTTGCGAAAAAAGGCCAGGTCCACCTTCAGTGGGTCGGTGGGCGCAATCAGCGGCGCCAGGATCGAGACCACGGCAATCGCCGCCAGAATGACGAGTCCCACCAGCGCCAGCCGGTGGCGCAGGAACCGCCGCATCGCCATCTGCCCGGGTGAGCGGGCGGCCAGTGGCTGCGGCGTAGTCGGACCTGGCTGCCGAGCCGTCGCGGACGAGACGGCGACGTTCATTGGAGTCGGATGCGCGGATCGACCAGCGCATAGGCGATGTCGGCGGCGAGGTTCGATAGCAGCACCAGCACGGCGATGATCATGGTGAAGCCCATCAGCACCGGGTAGTCGCGCTGCGTGATCGCCGTCAGCGCCAGTTGACCCATGCCCGGCCAGGC
>JAFAWJ010000212.1 GCA_019242065.1 Chloroflexota bacterium | reverse complement strand
GCCGGCAGCCAGTCCAGCACGCTGCGCGCGAAAAACGAAAAGGTGTACGCCGACGGGTGCGGACCCTCGCGCGACGGCAAGCCCTCCAGTTTGGCCGCCACGCTCAGGATCGTGCGCGCCGGCTCGGCGTGCGGTGCATCCGACAGTCCCATTTCCGGAGCATGCGTCATGACCTGCTCAATGGCGCCCGGACTGGACAGCAGCGGCACCTGACGTGCCAGAGCGTTGACGCGCGGCGCCTCGAGTCCGAGCGCGGCGCCGACGGCGCGCACCGCCTGACGCGCACCCAGGCTGACATGCAGCCCCAGCCGCAGGGCGTGCACCCGCGGCAGATCGCCGCGCTCGTGTGCTTCTGGAGCCGCCCAGGGCGCCGCGGCCGCGTCCTGCACGAACGCTGAGACCGCCGGCTCCCACGCGCTCGGAATCTCCAGGTCCAGGTCCGGCAGGTCCGGCCGACCATCGTGCACAAACATCTGCCCGTCCAGGCCGTAGTCCAACGGGCACAGCTCCACCAGCCCGAGCGCCCACGCCACCAGGCTGGAGGTGGCCGAGCCACGTGCCGAAATCGGAATGTTTCGGCGCCGGCACTCCAGGCCCACCTGCTGTGCCACCAGCAGCAGCTCAGCCAGTCCAGTACGGCCGATCGCCTCGAGCTCGTCAGCAACACGCCGGCGCATCTCCGCAGTCGGCGCATCACGGCCTGTTTCGGCACAGCGCCGGGGCAGGGCCTCGGTGACCACGTCAGCAAGCTCGCACTGCACGCTCTCGCGCGCGGGTGCGAGCCCGAAGAAACGACCGGGTCCATACCGCTGCTCCATGGGCGTCGATTCGGCCAACGGCACTCGAAATTGGCAGCGGTGGGCAACCTCTACCGTTGCTTCTAGCGCGGCCGGCAGTTGCGTCCCGAACAGCCGCCACATCGCCGCAGGCGACTTCAAATAGGCCTGCGCGCGAATCGCATCCAGGGCCACCATTGGCACATCGCCGCCGGGACTGGCCTGGTTGAGCACACCGTCGGCGCGTCGGCCGGCGCGCATTCCGCTCAGCACCGTGTGCGCCAGCGCATCCTCCGGGGTAGCGAAGCGCACCGCGTTGGTGGCCACCACGCCTAATTCCAGGTGCTGCGCAACGGCCAGCAGGCCGCGGTTGAGCACCTTGTCCGCCGGCGAGCCATGAAAACACAGCGCCACAAACAGGCGATCACCGTAGATATCCGCCAGTCGACGCGCCGCCAGCAGGGCTTCGGCGGGGTCGTCGGGATCCTCGGCCTGCTCCACATACGCCGCCAACAGCCCGACCGACGGCGGCCCGCCGGCCAGACAGATCAAGCCGTCACTATGGTCGGCCAGGTCGCGCCAATCGATGCGCGGTCCGCGCCAGTCGCCGCCGCTGAGCTGGCCGATGTTCGAGAGCTGGACCATATTCGTCCAGCCGACGTCGTCGACGGCGAGCAGGACGAGCTCGCGCGGCTGCTCGCTCCACGGTCGAAAGCTCCGCTCGGCCACCACGCGTACACGGAGTCCAACAATATGGTCCACGCCGGCGCGCGCACATGCCACTGCGGTCTTCACCGCCGAGTGCAGCCCGTAGTCCGCCATCGCCAGCGCTGGCCGCGCCTGGTCGCCGCTGTTTGGCCCAAGCGGATGCTGGCGGAGCAGCGCGCGGACGTAGTCCTCGGGCCGCGACGGACTCGTGCCTGCCACGCTGAAAGCAGTCTGAACATCCAGGTGGACAAATTCCCGTGGTGGATCGGCGGCGACCACGGCGCTCAGGCCACCAGACCCAGGGGCAGCTGTGCCGAGCGCGGGTGGCGAATCCGGCTCCGATCCATCGCCGGTCGCCAGCCGGCGGCGTCATACCTGCCGAGGTAGCGCTGCTCATGGAAGAGCGCTAGATAGATGTGACGGCGATTGCGCGAGCGCCGCAACTCCGCTGTCCAAGCGCCATCGGCAGAGTGCCATGTGCTGCGATCGGTCGTGGTGAAGGTACCCACAGTCGTCCGAATGCTCCAGTCCAGTGGAATTGACAAAACTTGATCGGTGTCGAAGTTCAAGCATCCCAAGCTCTGGCGACGCCGAGCGGGATGGACGCGAAGGTGGATGACAGTGAAGACCGTCCACGGCATCCGTCCAGCCGGCGCGCCGCGTCTGCGCTCAGGACTGGTCAGCCGGGAGTAACTCGATCTGACATCGAGATGTACGAAGCTGCCTGGTCCATGGGCGGGGCGATCGTCGTCGTCGCGGAACATGGGCCGCGCGACCTAGCTGGCCAGTGGAAGCTGCCGCGACCGGACAATGGGACGCGGTCGGTGGTTGCGTCGCCGCGCACTGGGAGCATGCCAGCCGCGGTGATCGAAGCTACCAGCGTAGCCCTCGCGGCAGAACACGGCCAACGAGATGTGATTGCCGTTCGTTGACCGCTCTAGCTGGGCCTGCCAGACACCGTCCGTCGAGCGCCAGGTGAGATGGTCTTCGGTCTGGAAGCAAGCAATCCAGGTCCCGATCGGCATCGACACCGGGTTCGCACGCTCGGCCCACAGCTTCTGGGCAGAGAGCCGGAGCAGGTTCTCGGCGATCTCCTGGCCACGTTCGCTCACGCTGCCCTCCGCCCGCTCACGGGCAGGCCAATTCGGGTCGCGGCGACACCGTAGGCCACGTCGGCGTAGGCATGTGCTCCGTCGGGATCGCCGCCCTCTGCCAGCGTGGTGTCATACGCGGCCAGCCAGGCAGTGGCCGCCTTACGCGCCTGGTCGCTGCTGCTGAGCTCGACGACGGTCTGCATGAGCCAGCGATCTGAGTCAAGCTCGTCAGGGACTAGGACGGAACAGGTTCGAGCCATGGCTGCCTCCGTTCAGAACGGCGCAACTGCCTAAGCGGGACTCCAGGCAGCCACACCTACGATTACTAGAACAGACGTTCTGTGGTCGATTAGAACACGTGTTCTGTGAATGTGCGAGGTTTCCGGCGGTGCCGGCACATTGCTCGATGGCGGACGCGCCGCGCCCTCCACATCCGCGAGGCGCGACCCGGATGTGCGAGTCAGTCAGCGTGAGCGCTCCGA
>JAFAWJ010000166.1 GCA_019242065.1 Chloroflexota bacterium | reverse complement strand
GCGGACCCTGCGCCATCCCGACATCGACGCGTTCCCGCTCTACGAGGACGAACTGGTGCTGGTGTGCAACACCCAGCACCGCTTCGCAAGACGCGGCGCTGTGGAACTCGCCGAGGTTGGCCGCGAGCGGCTGATCATGTTCGACCGGACCTCCAGCTACTTCGAGCTGACGCAGACGCTGTTTTTGCGTGGCGGGGTCGTGGCCCACACGGTCATGGAGCTACACAACATCGAGGCGGCCAAGAAGATGGTCGAGGAGGGCCTGGGCGTGGCGCTGCTGCCGCGGGTGTCGGTGGCACGCGAGATTGGCGGCGGCGGACTGTCGGAGATCGAAGTGGTGGACGCACCGCCGGTGCGCCGCAGCGTGGACGCCATCCGGCGCAAGGACGCGGGCTCGCCTGGCGGCGTGGTGCACGCGTTTTTGCAGGAGCTCGAGGCCACGCTGCGGCTGCGCGAGCGGCGATCGGTGCAGCTGGTGGTGTGACGGAGAAGTCAGAAGTCAGAACTCAGAACTCAGCCGCGATCGCAGTGGCAGCTTCTCAATGTCAGACACATAAAAAGCGCCTTTTTACGTGGTGGGTCCTCAATCAGACTTAGCTGAGTTCTGAGTTCTGAGTTCTGAGTTCTGAGTTCTGAGTTCTGAGTTCTGACTTCTTTACGCCTTTTCGATCGTCGCGGTGAGGCCGCAACTCTGGAGGCGGTCGCGGTATAGCTCGGCCAGCTCCAGGGGGCAGGTAGTGACGACGGCTTTGCCGTGTTGGTGCGCCTCAAACATGATCTGCGTCGCCCGGCGCGCACCCAGCTTTGGCACGCTCTTCATCAAGCAGCGCACGACGTAGATCATCTCGTTGTGGTCGTCGTTGTGGAGGATGACCGACCACGGCCGCAGCAGGCTCTCGCGCGCTTTCGGCTCGTCGCGCTGCTCGGTCTCGATCTCAGGCCGCGTTTCGGTTTCTGTCTCGACTGCCATGGGGTGCGTGTGGCGCTCAGCCGTGAAGTCGTAATGCTACCGTGTGTCGGACGACGCGCATGCCGATGCGAATGGTGGCGGTGGCCTTTGGCCCGGCGACGATGGCCGAGGCGTGCGCCGGGCTGCCCAGAATTCGCGAGGTGGCGGACTGCGTCGAGCTACGACTCGACCTGTTTGACGAGCCGTTCGACCTGGCGATGCTTCTGCGCGAGCGGGGTGACCTGCCGGTGGTCGCGACGTTGCGTCCGCCCGAGCAGGGTGGCCGCTGCCAGTTACCGGCCGGCGAGCGCCTGAAGATCCTGGTGCAGGCCGCGGAGTTGGGCGCCGAGTACGTGGACCTCGAGTTCGACGCGGCATCGCCCGCGGCGCAGGCGGCCGTCAGGTCAGCGGGCGCGCGGGTGATCATCTCGCGTCACGATTTCTCCGCCATGCCGCCCGGGCTGGCCGATAGCTGGTGGCACGACCTGGCGGCGCAGGGAGCGGACGTGGTGAAGGTCGTCGGCACGGCCCAGGAGGTGCGCGAGTGCCTTCAGGTGTTCCGCGCCTTGGACCAGGCCGACCTGCCGACGATCGCGATTGCCATGGGCGAGGCGGGACTGGCGACGCGCGTACTGGCGCTGCGCGCTCCACAGTGTTTGCTGACGTATGCGGCGCTGGATGCTGGCGGCGGAACCGCGCCGGGTCAACTGACGGTGAGCGACATGCGCGAGACGTATCGTGCGGAGCGGCTGGGATCCCAGACGCGGGTGTACGGGCTGCTCGGACCACATGCCGAAGGCGAGCGGCTGGCTGAGTACAACGCCTGGTTCGCGGCCGACGGTTTCGACGGGGTGGCGGTGCCGTTTCTCGCGCGTACAGAGGCTGGGGCAATTGTCGAGGCGTTTCGCGAGCTGCCTGCGAGTGGGTGGCACGTGCACGGTGCCGAACTGCAGCAGGACGTGGCGCGGGTCATGGATACGCTCGACGGGTCGGCGCGGCGGCAGGCGAAGGTGAACGCCGTGACGCGCGGCGCCGACGGTGGGCTGACGGGGTCGTGGGTCGAGTCGCCGCGCGAGCAGTTCGCGGTGTGGCGCGCCGCGACCTAGCCCGCCAGGATGTCCTGTTCGTCCTTGCGGCGGCCGCGCTGCAGGACTCCGCCTCGGGCGCCGATCGACAGGATGCTGCCCACGCTCCGGATCGACAGGATGCTGCCGGCACTGCCGATGGCCAGGATACTGCCGTTCGACCCGATCGACAGGATGCTGCCGCTGCTGCCTATGCTCCCGATACAGGCGAAGCTGAACAGGCTGAAGGCACTCAGAACGCTGAACTGACTGTTGAAGCTGAGGATGCTCCGCCGCGAACGATCCACGAAGTCAGGCGGCAGCCGATCAGCCAGACGAAAACGGCGCCGTCCCTGGCCGCGCGCGACCTCCTGGTGACGAACGAGACGCACTGCGTTCATGATCCAAAGTTACACTCCGCGGCGTGAGCATCGACACGCGGATTCAAGACCAGCTCGACCGCCTGGGGGTTCCGTTCGAACTCTTCCCGTGCGATCCGAGCCTGGCTGACACCGCTAACTTCTGCGCGGCGTACGGCTTCAAACTCGAGGACTCGGCCAACACGATCCTGGTAATCGGCAAGTCCGAGCCGCCGGTCTACGCCGCCTGTGTAGTCCTGGCCACGTGCCGACTGGACGTCAACAAGGCCGTCAGACAGCGACTTGGCACGCGCAAGGCGTCGTTCGCGCCGGCCGACGACACGCGCACGATCACCGGCATGGAAATTGGCGGCGTGACGGTTTTCGGGCTGCCGCCAGAACTGCCGGTCTGGATCGACGGGCGGGTGATGGCGCGCGAGCGGGTAGTGCTGGGGGGTGGCAGCCGGTCCTTCAAGGTGATCGCCGCGCCCGAAATCCTGGCGCGGCTGCCGAAGGCCGAGGTGGTCGACAACCTGGCGAACGAAATGACGTAGAGGACCGTCACGCCAGAACTGCCGGCTTGCGGCAGGCGGCGAAGCGATGCTGCGGAGCCGAAATCGGCGCCGACAACTCGGCAAAGCCGGGCTGACGGTCCTCTAGCCGGCGACGCCCAGGGCCTCGAACCAGTCGGGAGGGGTCGCACTGCGTCGCCACGGCTTCGGCGGGCGGCCGCGGCGGGGGCGCTCGTCGAGCTCTTCTTCGATTTCAGCGTAGGTCGAAAAGGTCTCGAGTTCGTCCATCATCACGGCGCCGCCGCAGGTCGTACAGCGGAACTGCTCGCCGCCCATCAATCGAACGGCTGGGACGCCAGCATCGGCGGGCCGA
>JAFAWJ010000130.1 GCA_019242065.1 Chloroflexota bacterium | reverse complement strand
TCGGCGAGGATCTGCTCGGCGTGGTGGCGCCCAGAATTGCACTTCTTCGACAAGGCCGAATTTGAACGACTTCAGACCCGCTCCGGAGATAGGACGCACCTGCACCGTAGCGGGCCCGTCGGCTCGGAGGCGTAGGACGTGGCCCTGGTGGGGATCCACCAGGTGGGGACTCGCTGCAAGCGGTGCAGCGCGCCGAGGTCGTGCAGGTGGGCGACGGGAATACCTTCCGGCTGCTCCGCGAGCTGCAGCGAACTCCTCGATTGCACGGCTGCTGTCTTCGGCGCAACCGGCGAGCCGTTGCGCGCCGCACGACTGATGGGACCAGCCGAGACACAGTACGTCGCCCGTGGTGCAAAGCGCTGCGATCCCATGTATGAACGAGACCTGCTCGCCGTCAGGGCGCAACTGGATGACGACGCATCGAGGAGGCCTTCGCGCAGGGACGAGCCATGACCGTCGATCAAACGATTGCCCACGCGTTGCGCGAAACCCGAGGCGAGCAGGATCGGGTGGTCCGGTGCAAGCGAACCCCAGTCAAGTCGCGACGCGAACCAGTGCGGCGAATGACACTCACGTGACGTCTTATTCCTCGTCGGTCGGCGCCGAAGCTGTCAGTGGCCTGCGCTCGACGCGAAGCAGCAGCATGAGAATGACGTAAATCGCCAACCAGGCCGCGAACGCCAGATATGGACTGATGAACGTCAGTGGCAGCGCGAGCGCGAACACCACAGGTGGCATGAGATTCCTGAGCGTCTGAATACGAATCGTCCGCTCAGAGACACTGGAGCCGATCAGTCGGTGCGCATACGTCGCGTACGCCCAGAGCAGGTTTTCAACCAGCCCGGTCGTGATCATGACCACGGAGTAAAACACCACCGCGCTGCGCTCGCCGGGATAGTCCCCCAGCACTGATGACGCGAAGGGGATGAAGGCGATGCACAGGAGGAACAACAAATCTAGCCAGAGCAGGACATCGTCGTACCGTCCCACTACTCGAAACATGCGATGGTGTCCGTACCAGAAGGAGCCCACCACCAGGAAACTGATCGCATACCCGAAATATTGTGGCCAGAGTTTCACAAGCGCTTCGGGGATGTCGCTGGCGGTGCGAAGGTCCGGCAAGTGGATCTCGAGTGCAAGAAGCGTGATCGCAATAGCAACCACCGCATCGCTGAAGAACACCAACCGATCGAGTCCACGCTCGTCACGAGCAGCCCCGCAGGCCATCAACAGTGGCAACCCATCGGCCTGCTCCGCACTGATCAGCTGATCAGCTGCGATTGTGGGTCACGTGGGCGAGGGCCTGCTCCACGGAGTCGCTGATGCGACCGTACCAGGCCGCCCCGTGACCTGGAACAAACATGTCAGCATCAAGCACCCGGAGCGACTCCAGCGACTCGATGGCGCGGTGCTGGTCATGTGTAAAGCCAGCCGGCAGGAGTCGCGGGCCGACGTCCTTGAGGGTGGGGTGCGCACTGACCAGCGCGTCACCGGTGATCACCGCTCCGACGCTCGGCAGGAAGTAGCTGGTGTGCCCGGAGGTATGCCCTGGCGTCGCAATGGGTACCGGTCCTCCGGGTAGGTCCAGCGCGCCTTCGTGCGGGAAGGGCTGCGCGCCAGGGCTGGTGGTGTGCTGGAGAGCGCCGGCCTTGACCATGTGCGCCGCCCAGCGAACCACCTGCGGCCGGTACAGGTATCTGGCCACGTCGACCGCACCGCCGGTCTCGACATGCTCGCCTCGCGCGTTGAGCACTTCCACGGCGTCCATGTACAGCGGCACACCGTACATGTCGTGGAGATGGTTGAGTGCCCCGGTGTGGTCGGCGTGCGCGTGGGTCAGAAGGACTGCGCGCACGTCCTCCGGTCGTCTGCCAAGTGACCGGATGGAGCGTTCGACGTCCTGAATATCGCCCTCCCATCCGGCGTCGATCAGGGTGAGCTCGGTTCCTTCCTGGACAAGTACCCAGTTGACGTCGGTGCCGGTGAAGGCGAACACGTTGTCTGCCACCTGGTATTCGTCGTTGTTCGTGCTCTGGCTTGACATGGCAATTGATCTCCGGTTGTACAGCGGGGGCCGCGTGATCAGTCCCGAAGTGTGATCTGGTCCATGTCGTTACCGGGGTACACCTGGCCGCTGTACCCGACGCTGCACTTGGCCTTCCAGACCGCGTCAGGGACATCCAGCGGGTTGGACGGAATATGGTGCGTCAGGGCCAGTTTCGCGACTCCCGCCTGATGCGCGACCTGCGCGACTTGATGGGCCGTCGTGTGGGAGGTCTGGAGCTGGTTCAGCAGAGCTTGCGACAGGTTCGTGCTGTGTTCCTTGATGAACTCCAGGTCCATCACCTCGTGCACGAGCACGTCGGAGCCCGTTGCGAGCCTGATGACATTCTCGCTGTAGGCGGTGTCACCGCTAAAGGTCACCGAGCCTTGCGCAGTGTCGAACCGGAACGCAAAAGCTGGGAACACATTTCCATGTGGGACGAGTATGGCGCTCACCTGCACCCGACTGTCCTCGTAGATCTTGAACGGCTGCATGTCGGGTGCTCGGTTGAGGTAATTGGCACCGACGCTCGCCGGAACTTCGATCTCGTGGATCTGGGTTTCGAGGGTCTGCACGTCGGTGTATCCGTCACCGCGCATGAACACGTTGTAGCTGTACGCGTAGCCCTCGTTCAGCCGATTGGTGAGATCCTTGATGCCTGGCGTCGGGTTGTTCGGCGCGACCGTCCCCGCATTTGGGTTCGATGATGGCGGCAGGCCGCCGGCCGAACCAGGTCCGTAGACGGTCAACGGGCCGGGGGCTGATGGTGGCGCCGGCGGCAGACGGTCACCCTCGGCGTTCGGCTGACCACCCTCGAGCAGAAAGTAGTTGTAGTAGTCCGCGAGGTGGTCGGCGTGCAGGTGGGTGATGAACATGCCGGCGATCGATGTGAATTTCAAGCCGGCGTTCAGGTACTGGGTGACGCTGCTGCGGCCGCAGTCGATCACATAGTTGTAGCCCTCGACTGTCAGAACGCTCGACGTGCCGGTCCGCACGTATTCGGCTTGCGGGCCGCCGGCGGTGCCGAGCAAAGTCAGCAGGGTGCCCGTCGGCTGCGACGCCAACACGGGCAACACCGGACGCAAGGGAGTCCCCAGAGTGAGCGCCTCGGCCGGCAAGGCGGACGCCAGCGTGCCGGCGATGGCGGCTCCGGTACCGGCGAGTGCCGCGCCGAGCACCGAACGTCGGCGAATTGAGTGGGCGGTTGGACTGGTGTTACACATGACTCCTCCCGAGGACCTGCTTGGTGTGAATTGCTTCGATTCCTGCTGCCCAGTTTGGTCGGCAGACAGGCCATTCGTAAGGGGTGCTACCTCCCCTTCATGCGTGCGCGTCGGCCCGCGGTCTGACCAACTGCAGAATGTTGGCGAGTTGTGGTCTGTCCGGCCGCACGGGATTGGGCGGCGCCAGATACGGGAAGACGCTCGACGCGGGTGTCGTCGCGTAGTCGACGCCGTCGCTGATACGCGGACCCTGTCCGGCGTTGACCAGCCGCGTGTACAGGGTATCCATCACATTGTGATTGTGATTGCGTTCGGCCGTGCGCGGTACGCCCCGCGATGGTCTCTGCTCAGGTGGAAGGCGTCCTCCAGGGTGGACAGATCGCGGATCTCCAGATCGCGATTGACTGGTCGAACCCCTTTGGCGACAGGATGACGTTCTTGACCTCTGGGCGGCCGACGCGTTCCAACCGAATTGGTAGTTTGCCGCCAACCAGCGTTTCGCCGACGATGCCGAAAAGCGGCCCGCGCTCGCCCTGGAGCAGCATGCGGGTGTCGACCTCGACGACCACGCTCAACACGTTGCAGTCCTGGAGGCTGTTGTGGCCTGGGCTGGTGAAGGCAAGCCGACCGCTGCTGACGGACTCCAGATAGACCGGCAGATCGATGAAAAACGGGTCCGAGCGCAGGCCCGCGTACACTCGCAAGCCGTCGAGGCGACCGCCGGCTTCGTCATCCACTCGAAAGCGGAGCGTCTCACCGATACGGTACTGCAGTGGTCCATCCTGCACTGGTCGCCCGCATTGACGTCGGCGACTCGGCCGCTTCCGACTGGGAAAGACGTACATGTCGCAGATGTCGCCGTCCGGCCCGGCGATCGCCCGCGGGCCTGAGAAATGGTCTGACATGCTTACACACCGCCACCGGCCAGCCAGCGCAGCGCGGACAGGCTGGGCAAAAAGGCGTACTCGCCGCCTCTGGTCACAGTGAAGCGCTCGAGCCCGTGCAGACGTCGGCGGAGTGGTCGTTCGGGGATGGTGAAAACGCCCTGAGTGTTGTCGCCGGCGATCGGGTCCTGCTCATCGCCGAGACCGGCGAAGCCACCGTTATTGATCCACTCGCCTTTGAGGAACTCCAGGGCGTTCGGGCGGGCGCTCAGGAACACGAAGTAGATGCCGCGCTCGGCGCCGTCGTCGTCGAGGGCGCCCTCGGGCAGCGGCGGACCATAGATCGCCCCAA
>JAFAWJ010000103.1 GCA_019242065.1 Chloroflexota bacterium | reverse complement strand
GGGCAACACTCTGGACATCGACACCGTCGCGGTGACATGGCCGCGCGTCGTCGACCTGAACGACCGCGCCCTGCGTAACGTCGTGGTCGCGCTGGGCGGCCGCGCCGCGGGATACCCGCGCGAGACGCGCTTCGACATCGCCGTCGCCTCGGAAGTCATGGCCATCCTGGCCCTCGCGCGCGACCTCAAGGACCTCAAAGAGCGCCTGTCGAACATCACCATTGGCTACAACCACCAGCGCAAGCCAGTCACGGCCGGCGAGCTGGGGGTGGCCGGCTCGATGGCCGTCCTGCTCAAGGACGCCCTGCGGCCGAACCTGCTGCAGACGACCGAGCACACGCCGATGCTGGTGCACACCGGCCCGTTCGGCAACATCGCGCATGGCAACTCCAGCGTGCTGGCCGACCTGGCGGGCTTGAAGCTGGCGGACTACGTGGTGACCGAAAGCGGCTTCGGCGCGGACATGGGCTACGAGAAGTTCATGGACATCAAGTGCCGCGCGGCGGGCGTGATGCCAGACGCGGCGGTGGTGGTGTGCACGGTGCGCGCCTTGAAGATGCACTCGGGCAAGTTCCGCATCGTGGCTGGTCGACCGCTCGACCCGGGCCTGGCCCAGGAAGACCTGCCGGCCATCGAGCAGGGCATCGTCAATCTGCAAAAGCACCTGGAGAACGTGCGTGCTCTCGGCGTGCCAGCCGTCGTGGCCGTCAACCGCTTCGGGACCGACACTGAGGCCGAGCTGGAGCTCATCCGCAAGATCGCACTGGAGTCCGGCGCCTATGCCGCACAGGTCAGTGAGGTCTGGGAGCACGGTGGCAAAGGCGGCAAGGAGCTGGCCGAAGCAGTCGTCTCGGCCGCCGAATCCGGTGAGCGGGTCAACGGCGCGGCCGCGCACTCGCTGTATCCCCTGGAAATGCCGATCAAAGAGAAGATCGAGGCCATCGCCAAGACGATGTATGGCGCGGACGGCGTCGAGTACCTGCCTGAGGCGAATCGACAGATCCGTCAGTACACCGAGCTGGGCTGGGACAAGCTGCCGGTCTGCATCGCCAAGACGCAGTACTCGCTGTCGGACAACGCGGCGCTGAAGGGTCGCCCGTCGGGCTTTACGGTCATGGTGCGTGAGGTGCGCGCGTATACGGGCGCCGGCTTCCTGTGTCCGATCGCCGGCGAGATCATGACCATGCCAGGGTTGCCGACCAACGCGGCATACCACTCGATCGACCTGGACGAGGACGGCGAGATCGTCGGACTCTTCTAGGGTTTTCTTCGCTTCGCTTTTAGGCATGCGCCTGGAGACCTCGCTCGGTGGGTACGTGCCCCAGAGCGAGGACGAGGGGCGCGACCTGGAACGCTTGCGGCGGCTGGCGGCGGAGTCCGGGGATCCGTGGACGCGCGCCTCCGCCCTGCACGTGACGGGCTCGGCGGTGGTGGTCCATCCGCCGACGCGCCGCGTGCTGCTGCGCTGGCACGAGCGCATGCAGGCGTGGCTGCAGGTGGGTGGCCACGCTGACCCGGGCGAAGTCGACCCGTTTGTGATTGCGCTGCGCGAGGCGCGCGAGGAGACCGGTCTTGGAGATCTGGTCGCGTGGCCAGATCCGCGCACGCCGCGCATTGTGCAGGTCGCCGTGGTGCCGGTGCCGGCGGGCAGGGGCGAGGCCGCGCACGAGCACGGCGATATTCGGTATGCGCTGGCCACGGCCGCGCCTGATCTGGTCGTACCCGAGTCTGCTTCTGCCCTGTTGACGTGGCTTACGATCGAGGATGCGCTCGAGCGCGTGGCCTGGGACAATCTGCGCATATGCCTGGAGCGGATCGCAGCCCTGATGAACGCCTAGCCGACCTCTCGGTTGGAGACTTTGTGGCGGCGGTCGCCTCGGCGGAGACGCCGGTGCCGGCGGGCGGCAGCGTCGTGGCGCTCAGCGGCTCGTGCGCGGCGGCGCTGCTGGGGCTGGTGTGCGACGTGCTCGAGCGCCACCAGCCTGGCAGGCTGCTCGACGAGCGCCACGCGACCGAGCGCCTGCAGCGGCTGCTCTTGCGGCTGGTGGACGAGGACGCCGCCGCGTACCAGGCCTTTCTGGCCACATCGCGCGGCAGCGAGGAGCGTCAGGTGGCCATCAACCGCGTCGCGGCGACGCCGCTGGCGATCGGACGGGCGTGTGTCGAGGTCATCGGGCTGAGTCAGAAGGTCGAGGCGCACGCGCGGGGCCCGCTGCTGGGCGACGTGCGCGCGGCGCGGCACCTGGCGCAGGCCGCCGTGCGCACGGCCGTGGACCTGGGCGAGGACAATCTCGGGCTGCAGCCCGACGTCGCGGCGCGCCGCGCGCTCGAGACTGAGATCACGCGGCTGCGCGAGGCGTTGACGGCGTAAGAGTTCTAATTTGGATGGGTCTTGAGCCAGCTCACGTACTCGGCCAGGCCGCGCTCCACGCCGATCTTGGGTTTGTAGCCGGTCTCGGCCGTCGTCCGCGACAGGTCCATGTAGCGGTTGTCCGACTCGCCACCCTCCGGTAGCTCGACCTCGAACTCGGGCACCACCTCGCGGATCGCCTCCACCAGGTCGCGGTTACGCGTCACGCGGCCGTTGCCCACGTTGTACACACGGTGCTCGAGTTTCTCAGTCAAGTGGACGGTACGAATGCCATCGCCCACGTCCTTGACGTAACAGGCATCATTGCCGTCGTCTGCTTTGGGCGGCCCATAGCGCATGCCCGTGAAATCTGGCGCGCGCCCGTGCGCCGCGGCCACGCACAGCCGGCTCGGCAGGTTGGCCATCGAGTGGTACATCGGACCGAAGATGCCGGCCACGCGCAGCATGACCACCTCCAGGCCGGTGCGTTGACCGAAGTACAGCCCCAGAATCTCCAGGCCCTTTTTATATGCTTCGGTCGGATTGCCCGAGCTCACGGGAAAGGTCATGTCTTCGCGCCAGGGCCGCTCTTTGACGCTGGCGTAGACCGCCAGGGAGCTGGTGACGCTCAGGCGGCGGACGCCGGCGGCGCGCGAGGCTTCGAGCACGTTCAGATAGCCGGCGGTGTTGGTCTTGAATTCGTCGGCGGGTGAGACGCCAGCCAGCGCCGGCACGGCGAGGTAGACGACGCCCTCGGGCTTGTGCGTCTGGATGATCTCCTTGACGCGCGCCTCATCCAGCACATCCAGCTGCTCAACCTTCGCGCGTGTGCCAAGGTCGGCCTTGAGAAAATCGGGCTCGCGACGATTGGAGTGGTACGTGACGACCACGTCCTGTCCGGCGTCCAGGAAGCTGCGTGCGGTATGCAGGCCGATGAACCCCATGCCACCGACCAGGAGAGTAGGACCTGGCATCAGAGGTCCAGGGTACTCGGCGCGAAGACCTCGTCGAGCTGCATGCGACGTGGCGTCAGGCCTTGCTCGAAGGAATAGTCGGCCACCGTCTCCAGGACCTTCTGGTTCGACCTGACCCCGTACGGATACGGGTCGACCCTGAGCGCTCTGTGCGCCTCGGGACCCAGTAACCCCAGCTCGACATGCGTGGCGACCAGCTCGCGCGTGCGCGCCGCGACGCGCTCTTTGGCCAGCCGGAACGCGTTGAAGATGTTCAGGGCGATCCACGGGTGCTGCTCGTACAGCGAGCGGCGCACGACCATGCCGTGGTTGATCGGGAAGATGGCGGTCTTGGCGAAGTAGCGCTGGCCCTCGGCGTCGGGTTCGGGGAACAGCAGGCGGAACTTCGGGTTGCCTTCGAGGGTGATGCGGCTGCGATCGACCAGGTTGTTGTCGGTCAGGTACAGCAAGGTGGCGTCGAGCGTGCCGTCCTGGAGCATGGTGCCGATGCTCTGGTCGGCGCCGATGCGGTTGAGGCGGATGCCGGCGGGCGGTCGGAAGCCGGTGGCGCCGCCGTGGCTGCGCTCCTCGGTGCGTTCCATCCACCACTCGAGGTCTTCGGGCTCGACGCCGAATTCGTGCTTGAGCACGCCGCGCGCCCACAGCGCGGCCGTCTGCTGGTACTCGGGCACTCCGACGCGCTTGCCCTTGAGGTCAGCCGGCGTGTCGATGCCGCTGTCGGCGCGGATCCAGACGCCGGTATGGAAAAAGCGGCGCGAGGTGAAGATGGGCAGGCCGATCCAGTCGCGATTGCCGGCGGCCATGGTCATGAGCAGCGAGGAGAGCGACATTTCGGAGACGTCGAACTCCTG
>JAFAWJ010000322.1 GCA_019242065.1 Chloroflexota bacterium | reverse complement strand
CGTAGCGAACTGGCTGATCCTGGCGGCGGTCGAAGGCAATGTTGGCAACCTGCTGCGCCACCGCATGATGCTCGACCCCGTACTGCTGATCCTGGGCGCCGCGGGTCTGGAGTGGCTGTGGGTGTCGCTGCGTGCGCGAAGCGGCTCAGCGGTCCAGGTAGCGGAGCTGCCAGACTGACAGCGCCGCCACGCCGACCAGGAAGGCAGCCCAGAACAGATACGCCGCGGGCGCTGGCCAGGCCACGCACCCCGGCGCCCGATCGGCGCCGCACACCACCACGCCGCCGAGCCAGCCACTCGCCGAGGCCAAGAGCGCCAGGCACACCCCGATCACGCCCAACGTCACCAAGATGATCTGTCGGCTCACGAGCGTCGAGAGTGTACGATTTCGCGTCGGTGGCAGCCTCCGCAACCGAGTCAACTCTGCTGTCCCCGCGCCCCGTCCTCGTGGTGGCCCCCCGCCAGCACCTGGCCGAGCTCGCCACCGTCGTCGTCCTGCTCCTGGGCATCGCCCTGCGCCTGTGGCGCCCCGACCTCGCCCAGACCAACTTCGACGAGAGCAACGTCGGCTCGCTCGTCGCCGCCTGGAAGTACCAGGGCTGGCTGCCGCTGACCGGCACCGTCTCCTCCTATGACTTCAGAGCCGGCCAGGGCTGGCCCTGGTTCGCCGCCGTCGGCCTGCAGTTCACCGACGACCCGTACGCCCTGATCGCCACCGGCCTGTTCGCGGGCGTTGCGGGCCTGCTGGCAACCTGGTGGGTCGCCCGCCGCTGGCTAGGCGTCTGGGGCGGCGTGGCGGCGGCGCTCATCCACGGCACGATGTTCTGGTGTGTGGTGCTCGAGCGCGGCGCCTGGCAGCCCGTGTACCTGCAGGCGCCAATGGCGCTGTGCCTCGACGCGCTGCTGCGCCTTGGCGTTCAGCGCCGGCCCTGGGCGCTCGCGGTCGCCTGCGGCTGGCTCGGCCTGCTGGTGAGCATCCACTACACGGCGGTCGCCTTTGTGCTGGTTGTCCCGCTGGCCATGTTCTACGCGCGGCACGTTCTGCGCGTGCGCCACCTGGTCGGCGCGGTCACGGTTGGCACGCTGCCGCTGCTGCCGTTTCTGATGTTCGAGGTCAATCCCGAAGTGCGGTTCCACGAGATCGGCGGGCTGTTGTCCCTGTCCCAGGGGACCTCCTCGTTGGACCTCGACACCGTGACCTCGACCATCCAGATCTCGACCACCTACGGCGCCGCGGGCCTCGGCGGACACGCCGCCACCTTCATTGTCGACCAGCTCGGGCGGTGGACCAGCCTCTCGGGGCTTGGACCCGCCCTCGCGGCGGTCGGACTGCTCGTCGGCGTGGTGCTGTGGCCGCGCGGCGCCACTGGCTGGTTGATCGCCGCGTGGACCCTGGCGCCCATCGTGGCCTACCTGCACCACAGCGCACCGGTCATCTTCCACTACATGTTCATCGAATTTGTCGGTCTGGCCATGTGCGTCGGCATGCTCGGCGGCTGGGCGGCCAGGTCCTCCTCACAGCTGTGGCGCCTGGCAGTTGGCGGCGCCATCGTCGCCAGTGCGGCCGCCTCGGCCCTAAGTGTGCTGGTGGTGCTGCACGCGCTCGACGAGTATGACCTGAGCGCCGGCTACGGCATCCCGGTCGGGTCCACGCGCGCCGCGGGCGAGGCTGCCCGCGCGCTCGTGCCGCCGGGTGGCCTGGTACTGATTGGCGACGATCCACACGCTGGCGAGGTGCTGCGCTTCGGGGTGGGTTATCGCATCCCGTCCCGTTCGTTTGAGGATTGTCGGGACGTCCCGTACGCCGCCAACGCCGTGTATCTCCTCGCCAGCGAACAGACACCAGGCGCCCAGGTGCTCGAAGCCGCGGGCGCCCCGTTGCTGGCACGCATTCCGCGACCCGGCGGCGACGCGTATCGCGTCTACGGTCCGCCCAGCTCCACGGCCGCGGTCCAGTCGCGACCGGATCCCGACAATCCGATCTGCCAGGAGCGCTCGGTCTGGGACTCGTCGGCGTGAGCGACGTCCTCGTGTATTGCAGCACGGCGCGCGCCGACTCGGCGCGCTCGGTCCTGCCTCAGGCGTGTCAGCCAACCGGTGCAACTCTGCAGCTCGAGGCCTTCGGCACCGGCAGCCTGTACCAGCGCCTCAGCTCGCGCCGCGCGCCGCCCTCGCCCGACATCGTGTGGTGGTTCGGCCCGTTCGCCGCTCGCGCCGCGGCGATCGACAGTCTGCTCCAGCCCTATCAGCCAGCCACGCTCGCCGACGGCCTGATTCACGACCAGGACTGGCGTTGGACCACGCTCGAGCACTCCGCCATTGGCGTCGTCGGCGCCTCGCCAGTCGCAAACTGGCAGGATCTGGCGGGCGTGCCGCGACTGGCCATGGCCGACCCCGAGCGCTCTGAAGTGGGCATGAGCCTGCTACTGGCTAGTCTCGACCGCGCGCGTCAGGCCGAGGGCAGCGTGGAACAGGGTTGGGCATGGTGGCAGGCGCGCACCCAGGCCGGACTCGCGCTGGCCGAAGACGACGCGGGCGCGCTGGGGCTGGTCCAGGCCGGCGCGGCCTCACACGCGCTGACGCTGTCGGCCGACGCGGCGCCCCTCAGCGGCCTGGCGCCGATTCCACACGCGGTCGGCCTGGTCGCCACCACGCGCAATCCTGACGGCGCCCGCTCCGTACTGGACTGGTTGACATCCGAGGCCGCCGCGAGCGTGTTGGGGCTCTCCGGCTGGCACGCGGCGTCGAATGGGCTGGCCCAGTTGTGGCAGGCGGCGCCACCCCTCGACGTCGAATGGGGACGTCAGCAATACGTCGCCACGCGTGCGCGTTGGGCCGCCAGCGGCTTCGCACCCACGCCTCAGTGACGGCGAGTCTGCCCAACACGCACGAGGCGTCCAGTTTCGACCGCGCCCAGCCTGCGAGGACGCGACTGCTGGTCTGGGCCGAGCGGACCTTTGGAGTTGCGCTCGCGCTGCCACTGATGGCCTGGGGGCTGATCGGCGGCTACTCGCGCTACACGGCCGACGACTTCTGCTGGGCAGGCGTCCTGCGCGCCGACGGCTTCGTCAACGCCAACGTCCACTATTATGTCGACTATTCGCCGCGCTTCACGTTTACGTTCCTGGTCAACGTGACCGAACTGATTGGACCCGCCATCGTGCCGGCGCTGCCGATCACCGCCATCGTGGTCTGGCTCGGCGCGCTCACCTGGACGTTCGTGCAGTTCGGCACACCCGTCGTGCGCGGGCTCATCCTCGCAGAGTTGGCCGTGGTCGCCACGCTGCAGACGGCTCCCGACCTGCCGCAGTCCTTCTACTGGCAGACTGGCTTGCTCACGTACTTTCTGCCGCTGATCATGGCTACCCTGCTCCTGGGTTGGGTGCGGCTCGGCATCCAGCGCTGGTGGGCCTGGGGCCTCAGCGCCCTGATCGCGTTCCTGGCGGGCGGGTTATCGGAGACGTACCTGATCCCGCAGAACGTGGCGCTGACAGTGGCCCTACTGCTCGCGCTGGTGTTCGGGACGCGGCGGGTGCACCTGCTGGCGGCTCTGGCGGGGGGTGTCCTGGCGCTGGTGGTCATTGTCGTCGCACCCGCGACCGCCGGGCGCGTCATGGGCACGCCGGCCGACCTGCGGCTGACGCTACTGGCGTCGATCGCCACCGCCTACTTCCAGGTGGTGCGGCTGGTGCGCTTCTTTCCGTTCACGGTTCTGTTGTGTCTGAGCGTGCCCACGCTGATCTCGAGTGGCGTGCCCCGCGTCAGCGGCCGCTGGTTCCTGCTTGTCACCGCGTGCGTGCTGATCATGCTGCCGTTTGCGTATTTTCCGTCGTTCTATGCGCAGAACGGCAATCCGCCCGCCCGCTCGCTGATCGTGCCGGGCGCGCTGCTGGTCGGCTATCTCGTGTTTGCCGGCTTTGCGCTTCGCGGCGTGCTGTCGCCCGTGCTCTCGGCCTCGCCGGGCGTCGCAGGCGTGGCGCTGCTGGGACTGTCCCTGGTTCCAGTGGTCGCCGCGATCACGATCCTCCCCGAGCAGTCCACCGCCGCCCAGTACGCGGCCCTCTTCGACGCCGAAGACCAGCAAATCCGCGCCAGCCGCGCCGCCGGCCAGACCGATCTGACCGTCCCGCCCCTCCCCACCAACTTCGGCGAAAACTTTATCTCAGGTGATCGCGGCAATTGGTTCAACCAGTGCGTGGCCCGCTACTACGACCTGAGTTCCATCGCCGCGAGTTAGGTTTTGTTTGGTGGGAGACCGCGCATGCGCGGTCTCCCCGAGGGGCGCATGCGCCCCTCGGCCCAGCGGTGCATGCACCGCTGGGTGCTGACGCAACGGTCAGGGGCCCTGCGGCCCCCGCCGCCGTTCGCTGCGCTCACTCCCGCGGCGACCCCCCGCGTTGCGTGCTGTCCGCGGTTGGCGGCATCGCAACTGTCACTACGGTAGTAAACAAGTGTTCAGGAGTAAATGGCGTGTTCGAGAGTGAATTCTGGAGTAACTAGAATATTCGTGCTAACCGTGTCGGTCCGACTCACGTCGAAGAACGGATGTCAGCGGTTCGCCGGCATGGCAGGGTGTGCACCCGCCAGTCCGGTGCCAACAGGCGTCGCAGACAGTGAGTAACTGACGAGACGCGGTTAGCACGTACGCGGGGGGTCGCCGCGGGAGTGAGCGAAGCGAACGGCGGCGGGGGGCCGCAGGGCCCCTGACCGTTGCGTTAGCACCCAGCGGTGCATGCACCGCTGGGCCGAGGGGCGCATGCGCCCCTCGGGGAGACCGCGCATGCGCGGTCTCCCACCAAACCTAAGCAATAGCCTCAGGCGCACCGTCAGCGTGGAGCGAGCGCTCGGCGGCCTGAATCACCCGCACCACGTCCACCGCGCTGCGCGGGCTCGCATCTGGCGTCCGCCCCGCGCGGATGCACTCCAGAAAATGCTCGCACTCCAGGTACAGCGGCTCGGTGGTATCCAGCCGCGGGCTCAGGATATCCCCCGACCGATACGTCAGCTGGAACTCGCCAAACGAGGCCGGCTGATGGTCCACCCCGCGGTCGTAGATTTTCACTTTCTCGACCGGCTCCAGGTCGTCGTATACGATCATCTTCTGGCGCCCGACGATGCTCGTGCGCCGCAGCTTGGATGGCGCCAGCCAGCTGATCTGCACCTGGGCCAGGATGCCGCTCGGGAACTCCAGCGTCACGAACGCCACGTCCTCGAGCGCCTCGCCCAGATACGACCGCCCGCGCGCGCTGACGCGGATCGGCACCTCGCCCAGCCAGTACAGCAGGATCGAGACGTCGTGCGGGCCCAGGTCCCACA
>JAFAWJ010001130.1 GCA_019242065.1 Chloroflexota bacterium | reverse complement strand
AGAACGTGGCGCCGCAGGACGTCTTCATGACCGCGGCGTCGCCTGGGGTCGTCTGGAATTTTCTCGAAAACGACTATTATCCCAACGACGAAGCCTACGTGTTCGCGGTTGCCGACGCAATGCACCACGAGTATCTGGCGATCGTCGACGCTGGTTTCGTGCTGCAGCTCGATGCACCCGACCTGGCCATGGGCTGGAATCGGTACGTCTTTGCCGACAAGAGCGTCGACGAGTTCCGGTCGGTTGCCGAGATGCACGTCGAAGCGATGAATCACGCCCTCGACGGGATTGCGGCCGACCGCGTGCGGCTTCACTTGTGCTGGGGCAATTCCGAATCGCCGCATGTCCGCGACATTCCGCTTGCGCGCATCCTGGACATTGCCTTGAAGACGCGCGCCCAGGCGTTTTCGTTCGAAGGCGCCAATCCGCGACACGAGCACGAATGGAAGGTGTTCAAAGACCAGCGGTTGCCCGACGGAGCGATCCTGATTCCCGGCGTGCTCGATTCGACCACCAACTTTGTCGAGCACCCCGAGCTGGTGGCGGAGCGGATCGTCCGCTACGCCGAGCTGGTCGGTCGCGAGAACGTGATGGCGGGCACGGATTGCGGCTTTTCGACCGCCGCCCGGGCGCAGCTGACCGTTCATCCGAGCGTGACGTGGGCCAAGCTCCAGTCAATGGCGGAGGGTGCGCGGCTGGCCTCCGAACAACTGTGGCGCTGAAGGGAATAAATTCGTGTCAAATAGTTTAAGCCAGGAGTTGAATGAAATATTGCACTTTTGGACGCACCGGCCTCACCGTTTCCACCGTTTCCATGGGCACCAATCGCCTCGGCGACGCGGGCGTCGATCCGTCTGCCTGGCCGCCGGTCGTCGAGCACGGGCTCGAGCTCGGGGTCACCTTCTTCGACACGTCAATCAGCTACAACGAGGGCCGCAGCGAGGCCATCCTGGGTGAGGTCACCAGCCGCTGGCCGCGGCCAACGGTGATCGCCACCAAGGGTGGCTACGCCATTGACTTCATCCCCAGAGGGCGTCAGCCCGAACGCGATTTCACCGCGCGGGCCATCCTGGAGGACATCGACGGACAGCTCAAACGGCTCCGCCGCGATGCCATCGACATGTACATGCTCCACAGCCCGAGCGTCGAAATCCTCGAGACTCACGATTGGGCCACAGCGATCGACACCCTCAAGCGCCAGGGCAAGATCCGCTGGTTCGGCATTTCGACCAGCGACCACGCCTCCGGAGTCTGGTCGATCGAGCATGGCGCGGATCTGCTGCAGATCGAGTACGACTTGCTGAATCCGACGGCGGAGGACGAGCTGCTGCCGCTGGCGGCGCGGCACAACGTCGGCATTATGGCCCGCACGCCGCTGGCACGCGGACTGTTGACGGGTAAGTTCAAAGCGGGTGAGGCCATTCCTGCCGAGCAACACTGGCGGCGACCGCGCGGTGATCAACTCCAGTTACGCCTCGAACGCGTCGAGGCGCTGCGGTTTCTCGAGCGCCCGGACCAGACGCTGGCCCAGGCCGCACTTCGCTTCGTGCTGGCCAACCCCGCCGTCCACTGCGTCGTCCCGGGCGCGCGCACGGTGGAGCAGCTCGAGGCAAACGTACCCGCCGCGGATGCTGAGCTGGACGCCGAAGAGCTGCGGCGCATCAAGCAGCTCCACGCGGCGTGGCGCGCCGACGGGCGCTGGTAACACCACGGCGCACGGTCAAACGTGCGGCCGCTGGAAAAAGCGGGCGATGGCTGGGTACCGTGGTGACATCACCACAGAGGACGTGCCCGAATGCCCGAGATCTATGGGATCCGCGACGGTCTCGACCTGGACAATCTCGACGTCACCACCGACGACGAGATCAACACCTATCTGACACACGCCCGCATTGGCAGTCACGAGTCGGTCTATGGGAATCGGCTGGTGCGTGGCCCGCTGGACCCGGGCCCTCGCTACGACATGACCGCCAACAGCCTCTGGCTATACACCCGTCCCGACTTCGCCAAGCTCAGTATGCGCGTCGGCCTCGGTTGGCGCTCGCTGGGCATTAATGCCGGGATCATCACCGCGTCGTCGTCCGCGAACATGCATACGTACATCAACCAGGGCTGGGAAATCGGCATCGAGAACTGCATGCGCGGCCTGCAGGTGCGCGGCTACACCCGGGAACAGGTCATGGAAGTCGTCATGCACGCGCAGATGAGCGCCGGCATCCGCGGCTTGGAGCTGGTCTCGCGTGCGATTGGCATCCTCCTGGGAGATTACGTCGCGCGTGACATCCAGCCGGACTGGCCAGCCGGCTGGGCCCCCGACATGGCGCCCTTCTCTTGCGGTCTCGACAAATCCACCATGGAGCTCACGCCCCAGGATCTGAAAAACATCGAAGAATGGTACGAGCGCACCATCGGCTGGCAACCGCCGCGCGTTCGCTTCCTGGCCAAATACGAGCCGGTGACACTGAAGTCGTGGCGGGCGAAATGGGAGGGTGTGTTCCGGGGCGCCTTGCCGAAGCAGATGATGCCGTACCTCTCCCTGCGGCACAACATCGTGATCGGCAACCCCGGCGGTTTGAAGGAGGCGGCGCTGCTGGCCAAAGCCTGGGGAGTCACCAATGCTATCATCGTCAACACCGTCGTGCAGGGGGCGTACTACTTCTGCGGTCCCGAGCGGATGGACCTGGCGGAGGAGGTACTCGGAGACATCCTGTAACTGAGAAGTGCCACGCCGAGTTTCCCACGGCGTGGCACTTCTCGACTCTTCCTGGACTCAGGCGCCGACGGGGACGTCGCGCTGGAGGACTTCGATGCGCGTGTGGTCGGGACCTTCTATAAAGGCGACCTGCGTACCCGGTCGTGCGGCGCGCGGCTCTTGCAAAATCTTCACGCCCTTGCCGCGCAGCTCTTCGATCGCGGAGGCCAGGTCTGGCACCACCACGCCGAAGTGGTCGTAGGTGTAGCGGACCTCAGTGCCATCCGCCTGCACGTCCTCCGCCGGGCGCGGCGAGCGAATGAACAGGTTGATGCCGTCCAGACGCATCATCAGGTTCATGGCGCCGCCGGCATCGCGGCGGCCGACCGTTTCGGCGCCGAACATGTCACGATAGAAGCGCTCCGA
>JAFAWJ010000903.1 GCA_019242065.1 Chloroflexota bacterium | reverse complement strand
TTTGGCGGATGCCGCCTTGCTGGAACTGTCACCGCTGTTCGACGAGATGTACGCCGCTGACGGCGAAGGCCGGGCGTCGATTCCGCCCGAGCGCTTGCTCAAAGCCAGCCTGCTGATCAGCCTGTACTCGGTCCGTAGCGAACGCGCTTTCTGTGAGAAATTGACGTACCACCTGCTGTTCCGTTGGTTGCTCGATATGGACATGCTCGAGCCGAGCTTCGACCACAGCCCCTTTCGAAGCACCGCCGGCGGCTGTTGCGCCACCGCGTCAGTCGCGAATGCTTCGATGCGGTGGTCTCGCAAGCCAATCGGTTGCATGCATCTGGTGAACGACGAGCACTTTAGGGTCCGACGGCACGCTGATCGTAGCCCGCCGGTTCAGGACCACCCCGCCGACCCGATCAACGTCGCGATTGTCCTGTGTGTTGGCTCGAGATCTTCGGAGACAAGACCGAGCTACTGACTGATTTGACACCTCGTTGGGATAGTCGTTGGCTTCGGCGCCTTTGGCCTCAACCTGGTCAGGTTGTTACGCGTGACCTTCGGCAGTCGCTCCGCTCGTCCCGCTGTGCGAAGACCATCTCGACTTGATCGTCGCCAGACGGTGCGCCAATCTGAACCGATCTGCCACACGCCCAGCCGCCGCGCGATCCGGCCCGTCGATCCGGCACATACTCCTGATTGCGCGCAAAGTTGCACTCACACTAAACCGGACCTTACCTTTTCACGCATTGATATCGGAAGCAGTCTCCAGGGTCCTGCCCGCAAAGCTCGGCGACGGCGTCGCCAGGGCCCATGTTGACGCGTTAAGCCGGAGAGCTGCAAGGAGGCAGGTACGATGGTTACAAGAGCACGTCGGGGTACCGCGGGGCGAGTACCAGGTTCATCCACGGCCGTAAGCGAGCGTGGCAAAGCCGCGCGAGTTGGGATCGATGCTATCGTGGTCGATACGCAGGCCAACCCACGTCGTCGGCTGCGCAACATTGACGAGTTAGCGGCTTCGATTCGCACGTATGGCCTGCTCCAACCACTGGTCGTGCGAGAGGTCAGACAGCGCGGTCAGTATCTCCTCGTGGCCGGCCATCGGCGACTGGCAGCCCTTAGCGTGTTGGCTGAACGCTACCCGCGCGAGGACTGGCAAACGGTGCAGGTCATCATTCGACGCGAGTCGGAAGACGACGCGTACCTTTTGACACTCGTCGAGAATCTCCAGCGACAGGACCTCTCGCCTAGAGAAGAGTCCGAAGGTCTGGCCAAACTGGTGCGCGAGCGTCAGTGGAGCACTCGCCGCGTCGCGGCGGCCATCGGCCGATCGCAACCCTTTGTGTCGAGGCGGCTGCGGGTCTACGAGGACCGCGTGCTGCGCGCCCTTGTGCTGAATCAGCGCTTGTCCGTGTCGGTAGCCGAAGAGTTGTTAGCTGCCGAGCCGGGCGAGCGTGCGGCCATGGCGCGCCGGGCGATCGAAGAGGAATGGGACTCGAAGCGCACGCGGACTGAGGTGCGCGGGCACATGGTGGCCTTCCACCCACGCCTGCGGGAATGGGTCGTCGCCCTCCGTGACCTGGTCGCGAACGCGACGCTCTCAACAAGTGAAAAGCGCCTGCTGTTCGAGCTCGCCGACGAGATCCGCGCCGCGCGCTAGTAGAACAGCTGTTTGATTCGCTCCGTATCACAAAGGGCTCAGTGTTTTGTCGACAGCCGAAGCCGAAGAGAACAGGCGACGGCACAGCCGACTTTGCCGTGTTGCCGCGTTCCGCGAATGGGGTGAGGTGATGCAGTTGAAGCCGTTTGCGGTCGACGTGAGCTCTTCGGTCCGCTAGGGGGGAGAATCGCCCCTCCGCGCCCCCGTCAGAACCGGGCATGCGCAATTAACGCACCCGGCCCCCCAGAGCACATCCGTTGCCTGAATACGAAGATCAGACCCACAACTGCGTGATCCGTGGTCGAGGGAGTTGGAACCAGGCTTTGGTTTTCAGGATGTCCCAAGCACACGTTCGTCGGCTCGCTCGCATCGACGTCGTAGCTGCTTCCGCCAGAGCTTGCGTATCCGTCGGTACACGGAGTACAAGGCTTGTTCGGCCAGGCGTACGCCGAAGTACTGGCAATAGCCGTTGAGCGCAAGGCGCAGGTGGGCCTGCTGCTGACGTACGTCGAGATGGCGGTTGGCCCTCAGCCAGTCTGCCTGTCGCCGTAAGAATCGCTCTCGGGCTTTGATGCTCGCCGTTCGGCCGATGTTGATCGTTCCTCGGCGCGTTCTCGTCATGAAGTGTTTGAAACCAAGGAAGGTAAAGGTCGCCGGCTTGACGGCCGGTCGACCCGTCCCTTGCAACAGGTTGCCGTCGAAGAGCAGCACAGCCGTCTTTTCTGGCGCGACGTGCAACTCGAAGGCTGCCAGTCGCTCTTCTACTTCCCGCCGAAACCGCTCCGCGTCTTCCCGGTCCTGGAACACCGCTACGAAGTCGTCGCAATACCTGGTGAGTTCCGCCCATCTTCGGCAACTCCTCTTGAAGCGCCGTTCAAACCACAGGTCCAAGACATAGTGCAAGTACACATTCGCCAAGACGGGTGAGACGGGGCCACCTTGCGGTACCCCGTCTTCATTGAGTGTGACGACCCCGTTCTCCATGACGCCGGCCTTGAGCCATTTGTCAATGAGCCGAAGCAGTCCACCGTCATTGACTCGGTGACGGAGGAACCTCCGCAACCATTCGTGATGAACGTGGTCGAAAAATCCGACCACGTCAACTTCCACCACGTACTTGACCCAGTGTTGCAGCATTCCGTTCCGCAGTCGTCGTAGCGCCAAATGCGCACTTCGCTTTGGTCGGAAACCCTGCGAGCATTCCAAGAAGTCCTGCTCGAACACGGCCGACAACACCCAGGCCACCGCCTTTTGCACTACGCGATCCTCGATCGTCGTCACGGTTAGCGCATAGAGCCGGAGCACACCGGCTGTCTTCGGACTCACTGGTCGTCACCCATCCGTTCCACCCGTTACGCGGCCAAGAGTTGCTCGTGCTGTTCGAGCGGAAACGAGCTGGCGTTCACCTGTATGTGTGTGAAGGCGGGCCGCTGGGCACGATTGGTCTTCCAGTCAGTTGGACGAGTCTGGGTACGCCACCTGCCGATGGGCCGCTTACAGCAGACTTGCTGATCGAACTGGCAGCGTTGGTCAACGCCCTGAAAAGGTAGTGGCTTGATGTCAAGTGTGTTGACGGAGCACCGAACGACGGCTATCTTGTGTCTAATACGAGCACAAGTCCAGATGCCCAGTAACTCGGATTTCAGGAGTCTCTCGGTGCGTCAGCTGCGGGCGCGCCGTCGCCGCCTGGCGATATCCCTCGCCGATCCTCAGCTCAACCTCGAGGGCTCACTCGTCAGCCAAATGCGGCGTTGTGGCAAGGAGGGTTGTCGATGCTCTCAGGGCGAGCTCCACGGTCCATACGTCTATCTGTCTATCCGTCGAGATACAGACCGACGCCTCGTCTACATCCCGGCCGATCTGGCCGAGGCGGTCCAGCGCCACCTCGCGCTGACCGAGCAGATCGAAAGCACGCTGGCCACTATCTCGGCCATCAATCTCGAGCTCCTCGCTCGTCGGCAGTTGGATTGACGCGCGGTGGCCACGAGCGCCGATCTGGTGGCGCCACTGGCCAACATGCTCATCGCCGCGCTGAGTGCCGCGCATGAGCGCACCGAACAAGATCAGTCCCAACCACTTGAGTCGCAAAGCGATGGTGTACGTCCGTCAATCGACGATGGCTCAGGTGCGAGAGCACACCGAGTCGACGGCGCGCCAGTATGCCCTGGTCGAGGACGCAGCACGTCTGGGTTGGGCAGCTGCCCGCATCGAGGTGATCGACTGCGACCTGGGGCTCTCAGGTCGCTCGGCGGAGCACCGCAGCGGTTTTCGCGATCTGGTCAGCCGCGTCTGCCTGGGAGAGGTCGGCGCCATCTTTGGTCTGGAAGTCTCCCGCCTGGCACGCTCGTCCGCCGATCTGGCGCGCTTGTTGGAACTGGCCCGCCTGACCGACACGCTCATCATCGACGCCGATGGCACCTACGACCTACGCGATTTCAACGATCGGCTACTGCTTGGTTTGAAAGGCACCATGTCGGAGGCAGAGTTGCACATCTTGGCCGGCCGTATGCAGGGTGCGAAGCGAGCCGCCGCTGCCCGCGGCGAGCTGCGCTTTCCGCTGCCCGTCGGCTACGTGCACGATGTCGACGGCAATACCGTCATCGACGCCGATCAGGAGGTCGCTGCCGCCGTTGCTGACGTGCTCGCCGCATTTCAGGCAACTGGATCCGCCTACGCCGTGGTGGCCGCGTTCAAAGAGCGTCGTTTTCCTCGTCGCGCGTATGGTGGCGTTTGGGCGGGTGAGCTGCGCTGGGGTCGGCTGACCCATTCGCGCGTGCTCGGCGTTCTTTCCAATCCCAGTTATGCGGGTGCCTACGTATTCGGACGCTACCGCACGCAACGGCTCGTCGCGGCGGACGGATCAGTCCATGAAACAACGCGTGAACAGCCTCGCTCCGAGTGGGCCGTCGTCATCCAGGACCACCATCCTGGCTACATCACCTGGGAGCAGTACCTGCTCAACCAGCAGCGGCTGGCAGCCAATGCGACGCGCTCAGGTGCGCGGCCTCCACGGGAAGGCGCGGCACTCTGCCAGGGCATCGTGCACTGCGGCAGTTGCGGTCGGGCCATGGCGACCAACTATCGCCTGAGCGGACGAGCAGATTACGAGTGCGCTCTGAGTCGCGCAGACCACGTCACGACTCCGGCATGCCGCGTCATCGATGCGGCGACCGTCGACCGAATCGTCGCCGAGCGCTTACTCCAGGTGTTGCGGCCTGAGGAAGTTGCTCTCGCGTTGGCTACGGCGGACGAAGTGGCAGATCGGCGCTTGCGATCGACGCGCGCCAGCGAGTTAGCTCTCGAACGCGCCCGTTTCCAAGCCGATCGGGCGGAGCGCGCGTTCCACGCTTGTGAACCAGAGAATCGTCTGGTCGCGCGGAGTCTGGAGGGCCGCTGGGAAGCCAAGCTGGGCGTATTAGCTGAGGCGGAAGCTGCGCTGGCCACCGTCAAGGCATCCGTGCCGAAGCTGCCGCCACGGGCGGAACTCGAGGCGTTGGCAGCTGATCTGCCCGCGTTATGGACAGCACCCTCCACCTCAGACAAGGATCGCAAGCGGCTGTTGCGTACTCTGGTGGCCGACGTGACGCTAACCTCTCAACCCCATGGCGATGAGGTGCGCATTGGTATTCGATGGCGCTCTGGAGCCAGTGAGTTAGTTGTCGCTCGGCGCCCACCGCCACCCTACGAGGCGAAACGGACGCCGAAGCCGGTGGCCGATCTCATCGTCCAATTCGGTCCATTCATGACCGATCAAGAACTGGTCGCGCAACTCAACGCGCGCGGCCTGAAGACAGGCATGGGCCGACCCCTCGACGTCGCCGCCGTCAAATGGGTCCGATACATCCAGCGCGTGCCATCGCCATCTGGATTCGAACCGGGAGAGATGAGTGTCGATCAGGTCGCTTCCCGTCTCAACATTAGCACCGACGTGGTCTATTACTGGATCGAGCGCGGCCACCTCCCAGCACGTCGCGCAGTGAGCGGACGTTTATGCGTGTCGCTCACGCCCGAAGTCGAGGCAACGTGCCGCCAGCGGATTGTGGACTCGCATCACTTGAACACTGGATTCCGGAGAGCACCTGAGGGAAAGGCAGTATGAAGCGACGTTTGTGATGCCTAGCGGCCGAAGCTTTCCGTTCGCCTTCGGGATGTACACCCGTCGAATCGCTGGCGCTCGATAGCGTCCGCTCTTCAGCCGCCTGTACAGGTCCCAGAGGTTCTCATCCAGGCCCGCCGCGTAGTCTTCGTAGCTTTGTCCATCTACACCCGGCGCCGCCTGCTTGCGCAGGGATCCAAACGCCAGGCGCAGCAACTCCTCGTCCACGAACTGGACGACGTTGGTGAGTCTGCCCTCCTTTCGTGCTCGCGCCGCTAGTTCGGCGAGTTTCGGGGACACGGGTTGGTCTGTCTCAGGTGCAGCCGTGGTTCCCTCGCCGAACAACTTGCTCTGCGCTCCCCCTTCCCTCCACGGGCGTTGCCCCGCTTCTCTGGTACTACGGGGAGCTCCGCCACCCACGGCAGCATGGCGGTTGCTCGTCGTACCCGCTTTGCTTCCGCTACTCATCACTGGATGAGACCGCCGTGGGCTTCCCGAGTTCCGCTACCCATCCGTTTCCAGGCATGCCGCGCTCTCCGACCCCGGCAGATTCTCCGGCGCAGTCGCCATAACCCACGCCTACTGGTGCCTTCCCGAACTTGAACACGGTCGGCATCTGCTCCATACAACGTCACGGGGCTCAATCGCTTCACTTGCGTTGGGGCCTGTCGGTCGCTCTGTCTACGCTTCGCCGTGTTCGTTACCTCCCACAGCGCAAGACTCGATTCCCGC
>JAFAWJ010000639.1 GCA_019242065.1 Chloroflexota bacterium | reverse complement strand
GCGCAGAACCTCGCCGACTTCGACGGCGTGGTGCTCGTCAACACACCAGCCACCAGCTTGAGCCTCGACCAGCAGCGCACGTTGCAGTCGTACGTGCAGGACCTCGGCCGCGGACTGGTGGTCGTGGGCGGCCCGCGCACCTTTTCGCCAGGTGGCTACGAGGGCAGCGTGCTCGACGACGTTTTGCCCGTGTCCGCCACGCCGCCTATCGAGCCGCAGCAGGGCAGCCTCGCGCTCTTCCTGGTCATCGACCGCTCCGGCAGCATGGACCTGATCAGCGGTGGCGGCCCGGCCGGCAGCGACGCGACCAAGATGGCCATGGCCCGCGAAGCCGCCATCCAGGCCGCCGGCCTGCTGCAGCCGCAGGACACCCTGGGCGTGATCGCTTTCGACTCGTCCTTCCAGTGGGTCGTGCAACCCACCAAACTGCAATCTCCCGACGACGTCACACAGATTCAGGCCCGCATCTCCACCATTCGAGCCGGCGGCGGCACCAGCATTTTGCCGCCCCTCCAGGCCGCTTTCGAGGCCGCCGCGGCCACCGACGCTCCGCTCAAACACATCGTGCTGATGACCGACGGCGAATCCAACGATCGCGGCTACGAGGACCTGATCGCCCGCATGTCGGCCGCCAGGATCACGTTGTCGACGCTCGCCATCGGCTCGGACGCCGATACCAAGCTGCTGACATCACTGGCACACATGGGTGGCGGCCGCTACTACTTCACCGAGCGCAGCACGGAGATCCCGCGCATCGCGAGCAAGGAAACCAGCATCCTGACGCGCAACGCGTTGGTCGAGGGCCAGGTGGCGGCGGTGGTCGGCGACCCGAGCCCGATCTTGCGCTCGATCTCGGGCGACCTGCCGCCGCTGTCGGGGTACGTGGCCACGACGCGCAAAGATCGCGCGGTCACCGCGCTCGAAACGCAACAGGGGCATCCGCTCCTGGCGCACTGGCAGTACGGGCTGGGACGGGTGGTGGCGTGGACGTCCGAGGCGCAGCAGGGGTGGGCCAGCCAATGGGCGAACTGGTCCGACGCGGCGCAGTTCTGGTCGCAGGCGGTGCGTTGGGCACTGCCCGCGCCGGTACAGGCGAACTTTCAGCCGTCGGTGCAGGTTCAGCCGGACGGCCGCCACGTGACGCTGTCGGTCCAGGCGGTGGGCGACGACGGTCGATTTGCCGACGTGCAAGACACGCGGGCAACGGTCAGCTCACCGGATGGCTCGGCGCGCGAGCTGGTGCTGCCGCAGCGCGGACCCGGCGTGTATTCGCTGGAGACCGAAGTCAGTGGGCCGGGGCAGTATCGGGTGCTGTTCCAGCAGGGACAGCGCCAGGAGGTCGCGGCGTTTACGGCGCCGGATTCGGTGGAGCGGCACACGGTGGGGACGAACACGGCGCTGCTCGACCAGCTGGCCACCACCAGCGGCGGCCACGCGCTGCGGGCGCCGACCGATCTCGCCGCGGGCGATGGGACCGGTCCGGCGATCGAGCTCTGGCCATGGTTGCTGCTGGCCGCGCTGGTCTTGCTGCCGCTCGACGTGTATCTGCGTCGGCGGACGTAACGCGTTACTCGCGAAGCGCTTCCGCTGGGGTGAGTCGGCCGGCCGCCCGCGCCGGCAGCAGCGTCATGAGCAGCGCGGCGCCAAGCGCGATGAGCACCACCAGACCAATCTGGTCCCACGGCACGCTGAAGCGCAGCTCGGGGTTCAGGCGACTGAGAAACGCCACCGTGTTGGCGGCGACGAACAAGCCGATGGTCACCCCGAGACCGGCGCCGAGCAACGCGACGACCGCGGATTCGACCAGCAGGCCACCGCCGACGGCGCGCGAGGAAAAGCCGAGTGCCCGTAGCACGCCGATCTGCCGCCGCCGTTCGACGACCGCTCGCGTACTGAGCGTGCCCAGCGCGGCCAGGCCGGCGATCAGACCGACGCCCATGAACCCCTGCAAGATCATGTTCAGAAGTCCGCGGACGCCCTCCACCAGCCGCAGCTCGTCGCCGATGGTGCTGGCCTGCAGGTCCGGCGCCGACAGGTTGACGGCGGCGGCCAGATCGCGTGCGTTGGCGCCGTCCGGTACTGAAAGGAAGTAGCCGCCATTGTCGGGCGGCGGCCAGCCCGCGAACGTCGCGGCGTTGACCACGACCGCGCTGCCCATCGGCCCACGCGGGTCGGCAATGCCCACCACCTGTACACGCACCACCGGCTGTGTGGCACCGCGCGTGTCGCGGAGCCAAAGCGTGGTCGGCCGAAAGTCGCGCCCCTCGCCGTCGACCAGTTTCAGGCGCGGCGCGAGCGCGTTTAGCACGCTGGCGCCGACGATCGCCACGCCAGGTTGATTGAGCTGGTCCCAGCCCAGACCGCCGACAATCGGCGTGCGTGCACCGGCGACGAAGCCCGCATCGACGGCCAGCACGTTGATCGGCGCCCAGCGTGAGCTGACGCCGGGCCCGATCTGCAGCCCTTCGACGCTGAGCGTCGACGCCTGGCCAATGGCCGAAAACGCATCCGGCGACACCACGCCACCAGCGCTCAGGTCGGTGCGCAGGTCGCGCGGCGGCGAGGAGCTTGTGACGTGGATGTCCCATCCGCCGGTCAGCGCCTCGGGATCGGCATACGCGCGTCGCGTCGCGGTCAGCAAGACGGCCGACACCGTCAGGCTGAGCACGACCAGGGCAAACATCGTCAGGGTCAGACCGGTACGGAAGCGGTTCGACGCTACGTAGGCGGTGCTGAGTCGCCACAGCGCAGCGGGCGCCCGCACCCGCCTGAGCAGGCCGACGTTGTACGCCAGCACCCAGACCGCCCCGAGCAGCATCGAGACCCCGCTCAGAAAGCTCATCTCGACGACCGGCGGAAAGAGCGTAATCGGCAGCAGCCACCAGCCGATCAGCGCCAGTCCGGCCACGGTGAAGACCAGTCGCTCGGCTCCGCGCCAGCCGAGACGCAGCAGGAACCAGCGCGCCACGAGTGCCACGCCGACAATGCTCAGCCCAACGCCCGCCGCGTACGCCAGGCTGAGTCGGTGGCTGAGCGCCAGGCCGACCAACAGCGGCCCCAGCAGCAGCGGCAGACCGCTGGCCACCAGGGTCTGCCAGCCCGGTGCGGCCACGGGATCGGGCAGATCGCGAATGGCGGTCACGATGCTGAAGCGACTCGACCGCCAGGCCGTGATGGTGACCGCCAGGAACGTGAGCACCACGCCAAGCCCGTAGCTCGCGGCGATGCTGGCCGGCTGAATCACCGGCTGCAGGTGGAAGCCGTACTCCTCGACGAGGCCCTGGGCGAGCCGAATAATGCCGAGCGCCAGCGCCAGTCCCGCGGCGAGGCCGAATAACGAGGAGATCACGCTGTACAGCCCGCCCTCGATAGCCAGCAGCATGATGACGTCGCGCCGCCGAGCGCCCAGGGCGCGGCTGATGCCCAGCTCGGTGCGGCGCTCGAGCGCCACCAGGGAAAAGACCAGCACGATCAGCAGCATGCCGCTGAAGAGCGAGAACGCGCCGAGCACGACGAACAGGTCAGTGAAGGCGCTACCCCAGCGATCGGCCTGGTCCTGGGCGACGGTCTGGACGTCGATGACCCGAAAACCGGTTGGTCCGGCCGCGGCGGCCGCGAAGGGCGTGTTGCCTCGCGTCACAGCGCCGCCGAGTCGTGACGCCAGCCGGCTGAGCACCTCGGGATCGGTGGCCAGCGCTTTGAACTCGGCGCTTTCTGGCGCGTCTGGCTGATCCAGGTCGGCCTGGAGCCGGTGCAGCTTGTCCGCAAGTAAGCCCGAGGTGTCTGGACTGTCGATGGCGCGCGCCAGCAGGTCGCGCGCGGGCGGCGACGACAGCCCGCGATACAGCCGCCGCGCGGTGCCGGTGGTCACGAACGCGGAGCGCAGCTCGACGGTCACCGGCCACGAGCTTTGCAGCCGCTGCGCGGCGTCGCCGCTGTTGACGATGAGGACTTCGTTGACCTGGTTCTGGCGCTGGAACAGATCCTGGACGCGGTCGAGCGGCAGGAACACGGTCGCTTCGCCGCCGCCGAGATCGCCAAGCTGGGTGACGTCCCTGACCGTCCAGGTCGCCTCGGCGCCTTGCGGGAAGCCGTAGGCGTGGACCTGCTGGCCGGCGCTGACGCCCAGTGCCGTGGCGGCCTC
>JAFAWJ010000330.1 GCA_019242065.1 Chloroflexota bacterium | reverse complement strand
TGACCGCGTGCGTTTTCGTTCGGATGGCAGCCTGGAGTACCTGGAGCGCATGGATACCCAGGTCAAGCTGCGCGGGTACCGCATCGAGTTGGGCGAGATCGAGACGCTGCTCGAGCAGGAGCCCGGCGTGCAACAGGCCGTCGTCAGTCTGCGCGAGGACGTGCCGGGCGACAAACGCCTGGTGGCCTACGTCACACCCGCTGGCGCCGACGCGCCCTCGCCCGAGTCGCTGCGAGGGCACCTAAAGGACCGACTACCCGGCTACATGGTGCCTTCGGCCACCGTCGTCCTGGAGCGGTTCCCGCTCACGCCGAACGGCAAGGTGGATCGCAAGGCGCTCCCCGCGCCCAGCATGCAGGAAGTGGCTGGCCCGGGCCGCCAGGTCGTGCCACCCCGCACCGAGACGGAGCGGCGTATCGCGGAAGTGTGGCAGGACGTGCTCAACAGGCGCGAGATCGGCGTGACGGACAACTTCTTCGACCTGGGCGGCCACTCCCTGCTGATCCTGCAGGTGCATGCGCGTCTGCGGCAGGTGTTCGAGACCGAGCTGACCGTCGCCCACATGTTTCAGTATCCGACCATCGCCGCACTCGCCACACAGGTCCGGCAACCGGCGCAGTCGTCCAGTCGCGTGGCGCGCGCCATGGGCCGCGGCCAACAGTTCCGAGCAGCGCTCGCCGGTCGCGGGCCGCTCCTGGAGGAAGGGCTACCTCAATGATGCACGAGTTCAGCACGACGCGTGTGCCCGAAGCGATCGCCATCGTGGGCATGGCCGGGCGCTTTCCGCGCGCTCGAACCGTCGACGAGTTCTGGCAGCGCCTGCAGGCCGGTGAGGAGCTCGTCACGTTCTTCAGCGACGAGGAGCTGCTCGCGGCCGGCGTCGACCCCCAGCTCGTGCGGGATCCGAACTATGTCAAGGCGCGCGCGATGCTCGAGGACGCGGACCAGTTCGATGCCGCCTTCTTCGGCATCAACCCGCGCGAGGCGGAGCTGATGGATCCCCAGCAACGCCTGTTTCTCGAGTGCGCCTGGGAGGCGCTGGAGCACGCCGGCTACGACGCCGAACGCTACGCGGGCGCCATCGGCGTGTACGCCGGTTTGAGCATGAATGCCTACATCTTCAACAACCTGGCGAGAAACCCGGCGGTGCTCGAGGCCGCCGGCGGCTACCAGGTGATGCTGGCCAGCGACAAGGACTTCCTGACGACGCGCGCGTCCTACAAGCTCAATCTGCGCGGACCCAGCATCAACGTTCAATCCGCGTGCTCGACATCCCTGGTCGCGGTCCAGCTGGCGTGTCAGAGCCTGCTCAATTACCAGTGCGACCTGGCCCTGGCGGGTGGTGTGTCGGTCGGCTCGCCCCGCGCCGCGGGGCACTTGTACCAGCCTGGCATGATCCTGTCGCCTGACGGACACTGCCGCGCCTTCGACGCCGACGGGCGCGGCATCGTGGCGGGTGAGGGCGCTGGACTGGTCGTGCTCAAACGCCTGTCAGAAGCGCTAGCGGAGGGGGACAGGATCCATGCCATCATCCGCGGCGCCGCCATCAACAACGACGGCTCGCAAAAAGTGGGGTACACCGCGCCGAGTGTCGACGGCCAGGCTGAAGTCATCGCCATGGCGCACGCCGTCGCTGGCGTGGAGCCAGAGTCAATCACCTATGTCGAGGCGCACGGTACCGCCACCGAGCTTGGCGATCCCATCGAGGTCGCGGCCCTGACCCAGGCGTTCCGCGCCGGCACGGACGCTCGGGGCTACTGCGCGCTCGGTTCGGTCAAGACCAACCTCGGCCACCTGGACGCGGCGGCCGGTGTAGCCGGACTGCTCAAGACCGTGCTGGCGCTTCAGCATGCGCAGATTCCACCCAGCCTGCATTTCCGGTCGCCGAATCCGAACATTGACTTCGACAGCTCCCCCTTCTACGTCAATACTGAGCTGCGACCGTGGACGACCGCCACCGGCCAACCCCGTCGGGCCGGCGTCAGCTCGTTTGGTATTGGCGGCACGAATGCCCACGTGGTCCTGGAAGAGGCACCTCCGGCGGTGCCTGGAGTTTCCAGGCGACCGGCGCAGCTACTGGTCCTGTCGGCGCGCACCGCCACCGCGCTGGAACGCGCCACGGACGACCTCGTTCGCGAGCTGCGCGCGCGTCCGCAGCTGGACCTGGTCGATGTTGCCTACACACTCCAGACCGGCCGCAAATTCTTTGGTCAGCGACGCATGCTGGTCGTCTCAGGTGATGCCGCCGCCGCGGCTGACGCGCTGGAGGCACGCGATCCGCGCGCAGTCGTGGACGCGTCGTCCGAGTCGCGCGAACGACCGGTGGCGTTCCTGTTCACCGGACAGGGCGCCCAATACGTGAACATGAGCCGCGGCCTGTACGCGTCGGAGCCGCTGTTCCGGGCGGAGGTCGACCGCTGCTCCGAGACGCTGATACCTCACCTCGGCCTTGATCTGCGCAGCGTGTTGTACCCCACCAACGAGGACGCCGAGACCGCCTCGAACCAACTGGTGCAGACGGCGCTCGCCCAGCCGGCTCTGTTCGTCGTCGAGTACGCGCTGGCCCGACTCTGGATGGCCTGGGGGGTCCAGCCGCGCGCAATGATCGGCCACAGCATCGGCGAGTACGTCGCCGCCTGCCTGGCTGGTGTGCTGTCGCTCGAGGATGCGCTGGCGCTCGTCGCCGCCCGCGGTAAGCTCATGCAGACGTTGCCCTCGGGCAGCATGGCGGCCGTCTCATTGTCGGAAGCCGAACTGACGCACGAGCTGGACTCCAACCCGCTGGTATCCATCGCGGCCATCAACGGCCCACGCCTGTGCGTGGCTTCCGGGCCGCCAGCGCCGCTGGCCGAGTTCCAGGCGAGGCTCGAACAACGCGGCATCGGGGCTCGCGCCCTGCATACCTCGCACGCGTTCCATTCGCCGATGATGGAGCCCGCTGTGGACCCATTCCGGCAACGCGTATCGGGGGTGGCGTTGAACGCGCCGTCGGTCGACTTCGTGTCGAACCTGACCGGGACCTGGATCAGCGCACAGCAAGCCACCGACCCGAGCTACTGGGGGGCCCACCTGCGAGCCCCCGTGCGCTTCGCGGATGGCATCGCCGCTATTTTCGAGCGCTACCCGGATGTGGCCCTGGTGGAGATGGGCCCCGGCACCCTGACCAGCCTGGTCAAGCAGCACCCACGCCGACCCGCGGACCTGGTCGCCGTGGCTTCGCTGCGACACCCGCAGGACGCCGCCTCCGACCAGGCGCTGTTGCTCGGCGCACTCGGACGCCTGTGGCTGGACGGAACACCGATCGATTGGTCGGCCGTCCACGCGCCTGAACCGCGGCGGCGGGTGCCTCTGCCCACCTACCCCTTCGAGCGCCAGCGCTACTGGGTCGAGCCG
>JAFAWJ010000226.1 GCA_019242065.1 Chloroflexota bacterium | reverse complement strand
CCCTGGTTATTCGCCGAAGCGACCGGGCCGGCGGCTGACTGGGAACCATCAGCATAGGCGTCACCGCGTTCGAAGCGACGACGGTTGGCTCGAGCCGTTGGCGTTGCTCGACGCCATTGCCGTGTGGTAAACCGAGCACCCGCAGGTGGCGCGGGGCACCATCCTCGCCGTGATCCTGGATGCCTCCATCCACTCGGCGGCGGATCTCGCGGCAACCAGCCGGGCGGACGGATGAAGCTACACGGGAAAGGCGTGCTCTACGCTGCCAGGCGCGCTGGTGTGCTCGGCACCGTGATCTCGTGTGTCTGGAGACCGGCCACGTCCGCGGACAGGTCATGGAACCACTGTCCGTTCGGACCGCAGACCCACTGGTTGCCGGAGGTGTCCGTCACCCGCTCACCCGGTAGAAAGAAATACAACTCGCCGTCGCGAGTATGCGCGACGCATCGCGTGCCATTGTCGACAGGCTGCGCGCTGGCGACGACGGTTGACAGGCCCGTAACGATGGTGGCCGCGGAGGCGGCCAGAACGAGGAGACGTGCGCGAGAGGACAGATATTTCATACCCGCCGACACTACTCCGCGGGGACCGAATGGCCGCTGATCCGGTCGGGGGTGGTCCTGAATATTCCCCGAAAGACAATGCGATGATGCATGAAACGAGCGGTATCGAGCGGGTGCTGTTCGGGCCCGTCGGCCGCGACGGCATCGATGACTGGCTCACTGCGCACCTGCGAACTCGGCTGGGCAGCGACCTGTCTCAGGTCGTGTTCCGCTCTGGGCGTCTCGCCGCGGTCTACGGCGCCGCCCTCGGCGACGGTCGTCTGGTCGCCGTCAAGGTGCACCGACCCCCGGTGCATCTGGCGTATCTCAGGGCCGCCACGGACTGCCAGCGCCGGCTCGCCGAGGCAGGCTATCCGTGTCCCACGCCCATCGACGGTCCCAGTACCACCCACGGCCACACCGCCGTGATCGAGACGCTCGTTGCAGACGGCGAACCAGGTGATCCCTACGAGCCGAGCACCCGGCGGGCGATGGCCCACGCCTTGTTCGAGCAGCTCGAACTGTTGCGGGGAACAGCGGTCGACGATCTTGTCGCTGGAGCCCCAGCCTGGACCCAGTACGAACACGGCCCCTGGCCTCAGCCGCACGATCCAATCTTCGACTTTACGCTCACACCACAACGGTTCACCTGGCTGGACGACCTGGCCCGACGAGCAGCGAGCATCCTCCAGCAGGGCGGTCCACGCAACGCGATCGCGCATGCCGACTGGACGTGTGGCAATGTCCGCTTCCGCGATTGCCAGCTCATCTGCGCCTACGATTGGGACAGCCTCGCGGCAGCGCCGGAGCCGGTGCTGGCCGGACTCGCGGCGGGTAGCTTTACTTCCGGCTGGCTTGATGCGGCTGGCGTGCCTACGCCAGGCGAGGCGCTGGCCTTCCTCCGCGACTACGAGGAGGTCCGGTTCGAACCCTTTAGTGAATCGCAACAGCGAACTGCCGCCGCGGCCATCACCTGGGTGCTGGCGTACAACGCACGGTGCGCTGTCAGCTTTCTGCCTCCCGACGGACGGGCGCCTGGCCGTTCGTCGCTGCAGGCGCTGGAGCGTGATGGCGAGGCCTATCTCGAGCTCCGCTGGTCGTGACAGGGGTGGGGCGGTCTATGTCGCCACATGGTGGTTGGATTCCGGGGCTACGCACAACGATCCGCTTACGTTTCGAGACCGTGTCCCGGTGGGAGACGGCCGAGCCGCAATCACGTCGACATGAGTGGTCCTCGCGAGTTGAGCACGAACTGGAGGATGGCGGCTGCCATCTCGCGCGACTCGCGTTTGCGGGGATGGGTGAGGACGAACGCGTGGCCGAGCCCTCTGAACGCGCGCAGTTGCGCTGAACCGCCTGCGGCATTGTAGCGCTCCACGAACTGCTGTGACATCGCAAATGGCACCGCCTCGTCACATGTGCCATGCGTGATCAGTAGCGGCGGCAATGCCCGGGCTTGACCACGCTTCAGGACGTCGAGCGGACTCCCGTCCAACGCCATGGCGCGCGTCGGCCAGTACGGGTGGACCCCGGCGTAGTCGGCGGTATTGGTAATTGGTGCGTCCGCGACCACGAAGTCCAGCTCGGAGGACCGTACACCGCACAAAATGGCCAGATGGCCGCCCGCCGAGCTGCCCAGGGCGCCGATCGGTGCAACCGGCGTGGCGCCCAACTCGGTGGCGTGCTGTCTGAGCCAGCGCGCCGCGATCAGGACATCCTCCACCGACGACGGATAGCTATCCGGTGGCGCCAGGTGATAGTCGATCGCCGCGACCAGCACCCCGTTCGTCGCCAGCGCGCGATCCAATTGCTCTTGCTGCAAGCGGTCGCCGGAGGTCCAGTTGCCACCGTGCACGTCCAGCGCCGCCACCCGGGCACTCACACCGACCGGTCGATACACGCGTGCCAGAAAGCCTGGCTGGTACTCGACGTCATGTGTCGAGACCGGGAGCTGGCGCGGCAGCAGCCAGAGACGACGCTGCCGCTGGGTGCGCAGCCAGCCGAATACATCGGGCATATACAGCGAGGCTAGCGACTGGCGATAAGCGTATCCGTGCTCGCGCGGGTGGCGGTGGTAAAGGCGTCGTAGCGCTGCGCGGCTGCGTCCACCACGAGGTCCACGTCTTCCGGCAACAGCAGCCGGTGGACCGCAAGCTCCTCCGCCACAGCCCGAATCCGAGCCAGATAGTCGTTTCGATCGCGGTAGCGCTCGGCGATCGACGGTCTCGGGTCCGCGTCGCGCTCGCGTTCGGCTGCCGACGGCGCGAACTGGAGTGTCGAGCCGGCCATCGGAATCAATTGCTCGGCGCCGCCGGTCGCTGCGTGACGCGTGTTCCAGCCGGTAAACGTCGCAACGGGTACGGCGATATCTGGCAGCCGGACCCCCGCGACCTCGTTGCCGTCGCCGTCGACCGCCGCGACGAACGTTGGATACGGTTCGCCGCTCACCGCCGGAAAGCGACCAATACCACGTTCGGCCTCGGGGCCGAGGTCGAGTCGTCGCATGCGGGCAAGATGGGTGGGATCGGCGACCTGCGCGCGCGGCAGCCGCCGAAACGACTCCAGGACGGTGGCCGGTGTGACCGCGGTGCCGTCCGCCAGACGCGGAAAACAGCTGGGCGGCGGTTCGACGTTGTCGGTCACCCAGCGCTCGAGGTTTACCAGCGCCGACCGAACGAGCGGTGAGTAGTCGACCGCGTTGAACGGGTGGGCGCCGCGTGTGCCCTCGTTCGGCTCGGTGTCCACCAGCGGCAGCACGCCCGGCCCATGCTGCGTGCCCGCCAGGTGGTAGACGCGCACCTCTGCGGGCGGTTCGACATCCCGCTTGCCTTCGAGATCGGTGTGGACCAGCGACCCGTCGCCTCGCCAGTACTCGGCCGAGGTGTTCGTGGCAATCACCCGCGGTACCCCGCCGAGGGCTCG
>JAFAWJ010000078.1 GCA_019242065.1 Chloroflexota bacterium | reverse complement strand
TCGCTGCGGGATTTGTCGGTAACCGTCACCAGGATCTGCACGGAGTCACCCGGTCGCAGGCGTCCGTCGACCGCGGTGTCGGGATGGGCAGGGATGGTGATCGCGACCTGATCGGGCGCCAGACCGAATGCAGTGGCCAACTGGGCTCGAGCGAGAACCTGGTCGGTGTGGATTGGCTCGTCGAGCTGGCGGCCAATCAGCGAGTCGAGCATGTCGCCGGGCAGCGCGGCCTGATAGATGGCGTCATCGGCGCGGATGTAGGCGATTCCCAGGTCTGCGGCCGCGAGCGTGGCGCCCGCGGGCAGATCGTGGGCGGCGATCACGACTGGACGCGTGTCCGTGGTGCTGACCCAGAAAGCGACGGATCCGGCCAGGGCCGCCAGAGTAAGGAAGACGCCGACGATGGCGCGGGGATCGGCGCGGCGCGGTCGGCGGAGAGCTCGAGCGGGGCTCAGGGTCGCCACGGCCATGCTGCAGATTTAGCTATCCTCCGGCTTTCGGCCGGGCTGGAGGACCGTCGCTGTCTTGCGCCTCCGGGACCGGTCCGTGGCATGTTTGCCTGGAACAGGCATTCGGGTCAAGGTGTTGGACCGCCACGCCGGCGTGGCTGGATTGAGATGCTTGCGGTGCATGGGGCCGATTGTCTGGCCAAGGGCGTCACGCGACGGCGCAAACCGGGGCGTCGAAGCGTTTGGGACGGTCAGAAGACCGTCACGTGGCGAGCGTGTGACGCTCAAGCGGTCGGCGAAAAAGCGTCACGCGAAGGCGGCGAGTCGCTCAATTGAGTGAAATTGATTGAGTGCCGCCGAGCCCGGCGTAGTCTTGGGCCCAGGAGGTTCCCCGAAAAACCCCGCACATGGCACTAGACGTTCTGGCGCTCCAGGCCGCGTATCAGGAACTCGCTGAAGCGGTCGCCAACATTCAGCGCGCGATCGACCAGACCCAGCAGCAGCAGGCACTTCAAACTCAGGCGTTGTTGAACGCCGTGCGCGGCCAGTGGGACGCCGCCCGCTACGGCACCCAATCTGTCGAAGCGATCCTGGTGGCGCTGAACCCGTCTCTGCAGGGCAAGGTGGATGCCGTCCGTTTCGACGGCCGCCGCTAGCCGCGCGCCTGGCGATGGAGATCCCGATGCTGCGGCGCTGGCCTAGCCACAACTGCTGGTTCGGCCGGCCATACGGGCCGCCGATCGCGTTTGTGGTGCACACCCAATCGGGTGGCGAATCAGGCACGGTGGCCGAATGGCTGAGCAGCTCGTCGAACCTGTCGGCGCACTACAGGGTTGGACTCGAGGGCTCGCTGGAGTGCTGGATCGACCCGACCGATCGCGCCTGGAGCAATGGGATCATCGAGCCCGGCAATCGCTGGACGACGATTGCGCAGGAGTGTGGTGTCGATCCGGCGCTCAATCCCAACCATGTGACGGTTACGTGCGAGACGGAAGACGGCGGTGACGCCAATCAACCCGTCACCGACCTTCAATACGAAGCCATGCTGTGCGCGGCGCTCGAGGCCAGGCAGCGCTACCCGCACTCGTTGCGGTACCTGGTGCGGCATGCGGACATCAGTCCACAGAGTCGGCCGGGGTGTCCAGGGGACCGATGGCTGTCGAGTGGGCGGTTCGAGGCGCTGGCGCGCACGCTGGGGCTCAAGCTCGTAGGCTGAGCGCGACCCGCCAGGTTCCGGAGCGACGCGGCGCGGGCCGCAATGTCGAAGGTGCCAACACAGACCGGTCAGTGCCCGGGGGCTTCACGCCCGGTGCGCAGGGACGTCGTATTTCGGGCGCGTTCCGCGCACCGGGCCGTGAGTTCTGGGAGCGGCTCTGACGTTAAATAGAAAAAGCACGTTCCCGACGGCGCTCGGAAACGTGCTTCTTCTTGAGAACCCTGTCAGCTCATGACGCGGGGTGCGCCGAGCGCGCGATGAATGCGTTCGGCGCGCTGGGCGCTGGTGAAACGCGGCAGACACACGATGTTCAGCAGCTTATCGGCAACCGGCAGGGGCTCGGCCAGCGCCAGGAAGTCGACTGCTTCGAGTAATTGGGGACCGTACCCTGCGGCGATGGTGAGGGAGTCGGCGGCGGCCTCGACGCGCCGACTTTCCCACGCCAGGAGTATGCGCAGGCTGGGGACGAGAAGCCCCGCCAGCAGCAGCTCCAGGCTCGCCAACGCATATCCGTCCGAAAGCAGGACTGTGCCGACCAGAGCGACGAGCGCGATGGTGAACAGCCATCCGGTCCAGCGCAGGAAGAAGTCACGGCACAAGATGAGCGGCAGCACCAGGCTGGTTCCGACGACCACTGCGAGCAGTCGCCCGAACTGGCCAAACACTCGACACGCGACCCAGCCGGCGAGCAGTGGCAGGTTGCCGATCCAGACCAGCAGGTAGCCAGCCAGGTTGGCGGCCTGCGCCGACGCCGCGGTTTGATTCAGGACGCCAGTGAGCGCCCGATCTTCGAAGACCTCCATCAGGTCGCGACTGATGACCAGGCAGCGGAGACCGCGAGCGGCGACCAGCGCCGTGGAGTCGGCCACGAGCACGCGCAGGGAGGTGCGGCCGAGCGCGGCATCCAGGCGCTGGCGTTCGGCGTAGGTCGGCTCGCGGTAGCCGGCGAGACGCATGAAGACGGTTGGTTCCAGGAGGTACCAGAGCTCAAAACTGAGTAGGGACGCAATCGCCCACACTGACAGGACCAGCGGTGCGGAGCTTCTGAGCAAACTGGCGGTAACGATTCCCAGGATGACGGTGAAGGCAACGCTGAATGGGTGACGGCGGATAGCCGTCAAGGCAAGTGCGACTAACACCGGGCAAAAGGCTCCTTTCAGGAGGTGGGGGACTGATCCGACTCGCACGCGGACGGATCGAGTCCCAGGGAGAAGTGGCGAAGCGGAGCTACGACTGAGCGCTGACCGGCGGTGGCAGTCGCGGCTCGATGCGCACGACGGCGATCCGCTGATCCCCGAAGCGGACCGAGACCGCGGCTGCCCCGACGGCTAGCCGCGACAGCTCGTCGGGACTGACCAGGAACGACTCGCGACTACGCAACAGACGCCGTACGGTCGGGCCGCTAGGTCCCAGATGAATCTGGCGCGCGATTTCGGGTCCGTTGCGGGAACCGAGCGCGCGCGCCAGAGCGTCGGCGTCTTCGGGGGCGCCGACCTGGTGGACGATCAGCACTCCGGCGCCCAGGAGTGCTTTGCGGAGCAACGCTGAGTCGCGTGGCAGCTGCTGGGTTGAAACCACCACCGACAGGCGCGCTTCGCGGGCTTGCAGGAGAAGATCAACCAGTTGGACGGCGTCGCCAAGTGACGCAAACTCGTCAAACAGGATGAGTCCGGGGTGGGGTGTCGCCGACCACAACCCGTCATACGCCACCTGTTTGAGGTGCTGGATCAGCACCCGCCCAACCAGCGCGACATCTTCGGATGCGGCGGTAGCTGGCAAGCCCAGATACGTCACGCCGGCCGAGTTGAGGCACGCGCTCAGGTCCAGCGTGTGCGCTGAGGGCAGTAACCAGGGGCCGAAGACGCCATACCGCAGCGTCCGCAGCCGACCGGCGATGCCTGACAGGGCAGCGCGGTGCAACGGGTTGTTGACCATCGTCAGCAATTCCGTCTTCAGTTCGACGTCGACGGTGCGCCGGGCCAGACCGGTGAGATGCGTCTCGTCCAGGCTGTAGCGCAGCGAGTCGAGCGTGCAGGCCTGACCGCTCTCGACGAGCGCCCTGACGGTCAGCGGTACGATGGCCTGGGACAGGTTGCGATACACCTGACCCTCACGACCGTGCTCGAATGCACCGACGAGACGGTTGCCAACGGCGCTCGGCTCGCCCGCGCACAGGTCGTAGCTCCATGAGTGGTGATCGCCGGGTAGCCAGATGCGCGCCCGCTGGTGGTGGACGGCACCGAGGGCGCGGCAGACGTCCGCGAGTCTGCCGCCCTTGGCGTCGACGACCAGGACCGACCAACCGGCTCGCATGGCGCCGTCCATGAGTCGAGCCAGGGTGGTGGTCTTGCCGGAGCCGGTGGTTCCGACGAGCATCACGTGACGCTGGAGTTCGGCAAGTGCCAACTGGAAGGCCGCGCCGGGATAGATTGGTGCGGCTTGGAGGGGTGCCGTGACGACCCCTCCAAGGGATAGTGCGTCCGTCATGGCTCGTACCGACCCTGACGCTGACGCATGCGGACGCTGGGAGGAAATGGCTCGAGCTCGATCGGCATGTCACGGTCGAAGCCGTGACGCGCATTGACCTCGCGCAGACGCTGGAGGATGCGGGGGTTGTCGATGTACCAGCGGACGCGATCGATGCGCCACTCGCGGACGAACCAGGCCGAAATGCTCGCGTAGCGGGCCTGGTACTTATCGCTGTGCTCCAGTTCGATGGCGATGCGCGCCTCGGGCGTCACGAGCAAGCCGTCGGGTCGGTGACGGGTGTCGCCTTCGAGCTGTCGGGGTGATGGAGCGATCTGCTCCAGCGCACCGCGGACCTCCGCCTCGGCGAACCACTGGAACGTGGGGTCTTGAGCGACCAGATAGTCGGCCAGGTCGACCAGGGCGATGTCGTGCGACAGGTGGGAGGCGTACGGTGTATGTGGGTGGAGCCCAGGCACCCTGGCGATGCTCTGTGCGCGACGGGTGGGGGAATACACGCGTGCGCCTTCGAGCGATTCAAACCAGAGGTCGACGAGGCGCGCCGCCTTCAGGTGCGGGAGACGGCTCAGGCCGAAGGCTGGATCGGGGTAACGCCGAGCCAGCTGATCGTCGGTCATGGCCCCGAAACGGACCAGGTCGCGCACGGCGGGCAGGTCGCGCGGGTCGATCCTGGAGCGACGCGCGTGACGGTTCACAGGTCGCGCACCAGTCCGCTGTCGATGCGCAGCTTCTCGCGGACGACGGTGCTGTTTCGTGCGTCACGCTGCGCGCCGCGCATGTGTCCGAGCTGGAGGCGCGGACCGGTGCGCGGATGGCAGTCGGGGTGTTGAGTTCCGCCGTACGCGCCGCAGGCGGCACACGCGCCGGACTGTGTGAGACGGGGAGAGTTGTTGACGGGCATAGTTCGAGCCTCTCGGTGGCCGGGGCAGCGGCCACACATGAAAAAGAGCGGGGTTCCCATTGGCTGGGAACTCCGCTCATGGATGGGTGAGGTGGCGTAAACTGCCCACTGGCTGCGAGCGACACCGTTGCTGGGTAGCGTGGGGGTCGCTGCAAGCCTGTGAGCTGAGGCCGGACGGGCGCGCGTCAGAAGCGTGCCTTGCTCCGGCCTCAGTGGTTAGTCAGGCGGTCCTCCTTTCGTGGGCTAAAAGGGTGGAAATACAAGAAGGGCGCGACCAGGTGGGTGCACGCCGTGACGGACTGTCACGCGCGCGTGCACACGCCTGGATAGCGCCCTCGGGAGGAGGCTATTCAGTTGTCAGATGGGAATGCGCAGTGAGGAAGACGACAACAATGGAGATTGAAATCGACGGTGGCAAGCTCCTTTCTTTTGAAATGAACGGTGGGTGGGGGGATGGCAGGGTAGATCAGGTCAGTGGCAAGGTGCTCCGGAAGGGTGCAGGTGTGGCGCATCTCGACGGGTGGGAGAGCACGCTCGGTTGGTTGCGGTGAGGCAGCCAGATCCCATCCCGACGCGGCTGAGCCGAGCCGGTGTATTCCGAGTGGCAGCTTCTCGTGGGAGAGCATGCTCTTGAATCCGGGCTGGAGTGCGCACAATGTGGCGGACCAGACGGATCTCATCCTGAGAAGATGCAAAGGGTGGAATGAGCCCTTGTCGGAGATTTGACGCGACCGACTGCGTTTGCATAACGGCGAGACTGTAGGACGCGGGGCGTCACGGAAACCGTCACACGGGTTCCTACCAACCGTCAGCGCGAGGTCACAGTTTGTGGAACTGCTAATCGTGCATGTGTGAACCCACACGTGACGCGGCTCACCTTACACTGGTCAGCAAGAGCCATGGCCACCACATCCACCTTGTCGCGATCGGCTTCGCTGCCGACCGACACCGGCTCGAGCCGGTCGACGGCGCCTGCCCGCACGGGCGCCGAAGCTATTGTGCAGTTGCTTGTCGCCAGCGGAGTCGACTACGTCTTTTTGAATCCGGGCACCGACACCGCGCCGATCCAGGAGGCGCTCGTGGCCCTGGCCGGTGACGGCGAGCGCGTGCCAACGCTGGTTCCGTGCCTGTATGAAAACGTGGCGATGGCCGCGGCGCACGGCTACTTCCTGGTGACGCACAAGCCGCAGTTGGTCGTGGTGCACGTCGACGTCGGCACCCAGAACCTGGGCGGCAACGTGCACGACGCCATGCGCGGGCAGGCCGGCGTGGTCATCCTGGCCGGGCGCGCGCCGTACACGGTGGATGGCCGCTTGCCGGGCAGCCGCGACCGGGCGATCCAGTGGCAGCAGGACGTCACCGACCAGATCGGCATCGTGCGCAACTACGTCAAATGGGCGCATGAGCTGGGTCGGGTCGACACGCTGCACCAGCTGGTCCCGCGCGCGGTGCAGATGGCCGCCTCCGAGCCGTGGGGGCCGGTGTATATGACCGCCGCGCGCGAAGTGCTGATGCAGCCGCCGGTCGACAACCGCGTCGACCTCGGCGTGGCGCAGCGGGCGCGGCCGCTGGTGACCTCGGCTGGCGATCCGGGCGCGCTCGACCAGCTGGCGGAGTGGCTGGCCGAGGCCGAGGCACCCCTGGCGATCGCCGGCAACCTGGGCCGTCACCCCGAGGCGGTCAACGCCCTGGTGACGCTCGCCGAGACGGTTGGCATGCGTCTCATCGACACACTGGGACCGCTGAATGTGCCGGCCGACCATCCGCTATCGGTGGACGACGCCCCGGCTGCCATTGCCGAAGCGGACGTAGTGCTGCTGCTGGACGTGGACGTGCCGTGGATTCCGCGGCACGTGCAGCCGGCGGCCGGGGCGCGCATTGCTCAGCTCGACATCGATCCTTTAAAGGAAACGATGGCGCTGTGGGGGTTCCCGGTCGATCTGCCGATCCAGGCTGACACGAGCAAGGCCCTGGTCGGTCTCCAGGCGGCGGTCGAGCGTCACGGCAGCTCGGCCAATCGGCAGCGCTGGGCGGCGCGGCGGGAGCGCTACGCGGCCGCTCGCCAGTCGCAGTTGGCCACGCTGCGCGCAAGTCTGCCGCAGCTGCGCACGCGGCAGCCGATTGCCCTGGAATGGGTCGGGGCGGCGCTGGCCGAGCGATTGCCAGAGGATGCGATCGTGCTGGACGAGACGGTGACCAGCGCGGACGCGGTGCGCCGCTTCCTGGGGCGGCAGCGGCCGGGCAGCGTGCTGGCGGCGGGCGCACCAGGGCTGGGCTGGGCGCTTGGGGCTAGCGTCGGCGTGCGGCTGGCGGCGCCGGAGCAAACAGTGGTGGCGCTGGTGGGCGACGGCTCGTTTGTGTTCGGGTCGCCGATCGCGGCACTGTGGGCGGCGCAGCAGGCCGCGGCACCGTTTCTCACTATCATTATGAATAACGGAGGTTATAACGCGAGCAAGATGCCGGTGCTGGGCCTGTTCCCGGACGGTGCCTCCCAGCGGGCGAATGCGTTTCCTGGCGTGCGGTTCAACACGCCGCCGGATTACGCGGCGCTGGCGCGCAGCTGTCATGCGTACGGGGAACGGGTGGAACGTGCGGCCGAGCTGCCCTTCGCGATCGACCGCGGCCTGGCGGCGGTTGCCAGCGGGCAGGCAGCGGTGCTGGATGTGCTGCTGGCGCAGATCTGAGGGGAGGGCCACGGATCGCGTGTAGCTTTGACGGCTCGCGGCCGCGCGCGGCGATGGGTCTGAAAACTGAATATGTTGTCGGGTACCCGGGGCAGGCCGGCGCCTGTGCGCAGACGACCAGGGTCGGGAATGCACGTGCCGCGCACGCGCTGATCCAAGAGCTGAGGACCGGACGCGCGGGGCAGCAGCTCGACTAGGGGGTGAGCACGGTGACAGCGATGCTCAGGCGACGCGGACGATCCAGGCGGGCGGCGCGCGGGGCGGAGATCGGCTACCCTCGGAGGTGACGGCAT
>JAFAWJ010001013.1 GCA_019242065.1 Chloroflexota bacterium | reverse complement strand
GCTCTCGATCCCACCCTGCCGCCAACCTGCCAAACCCCAGCACCCCGCCGCACCTTTTTTAAAACCAAGAGCGAACGAGAACGAAGGTACTGAGCTTTTTTTAGGGGAGGCGGACCAGTTGCCCAGCCAGGGCGCCGACGGAGCGGGCGGCGTCGACGTTGTCGTCGGCGGTCGGACTGCCGAACTCCATGGCGATGCTCCGCGACAGGTCGATCGTGTAGCTCATGTTCGTCGCCGGCTCGTACCAGCTCAGCGACCAGTACACGCCGTTGCAGCACACGCGATGGGTGGCGAAGGCCGGGTTGTCGCCGACCAGGTGCTCGGGACGGAACAGCTCCAGCCCGGGCGGGTCAGATGCCGACTGGCCGGAGCCGGGCCCCGCACAGTAGGTCGCATCGGGCGCGCAATCGGCGATGTGTGGCGCGGCGGCGTCGAACGAGTTGCGACCGATCAGCCCCGAGATGGCCGCGACGCCCGTGGTGACGTCGCCGTAATACACGGCGTAGCGGGCGATGCCCTGGCTGGTGGCGTCGATGCGCATGATCGGCAGCTCGTTGAAGGGCGCCAGTGAGGCCGGTGCGACGATGACGACACCAGGAAAGCTCCTGAGACCCACGTCGTTGCGGAGGCGGTCGGGCACGAGCGGGCTGGACGCGTGTGGCGAGCTGCCCGGGTAGGTCGGCTCTGAGGTGGCGACCGTGCGCAACGCGCGTCGGTCGCCCTGGCCGACGTCCGAGCGCGGGATGACGAACGCCGCGTACAGGCCGATCAGGATCAGCAAGAGCACACCGAGCACGGCGACGACCCGATCGACACGGCGCTGTAGTGGGGTCGGCGGCTCATACGTGGGCTGGACGACGGGCCGCACGCGTGGCCGAACTGGCGAGCGCACCACGACGGTGCCGGTGGGCGGCCGCAGATAGCGCTGCGCGTCGTAGCTGGCGCGCTGCTGCGGATCTGAGAGCACGCGATACGCCGCGTTGATGGCCCGCATCCGCTCGGCGGCCTCGGGCCGCGGAACCAGGTCAGGGTGATAGAGGCGGGCGAGTCGACGACAGGCCGCCTTGATCTTCTCCAGGTCGGCGCTGGGCTCGACCTGGAGGGTTCGGTACGGGTCCTCGGTGGGACTTAGTGACCCCCGCACGAGCAGCCGCCGCCGCAGCCGCCACCTTGCGAGGCAAAGTTGGGGTTGGTCACCGTGAAGCCGCGGCCCATCAGTCCGTCGACATAATCAACCTGGGCGCCCTCGACGTACTGTGCGCTCAGCGGGTCAACCACGATGCGGACACCCGCGAATTCGGCGACGCTGTCGTCGTCGTGCGCCTCGTCGTCGAGCGCCATGCCGTAGGCCGGGCCCGAGCAGCTCATGCCGCGGACGAAAATGCGCAGGGCATGGTCGGACTTGCCCGACTCTTCGAGCAGCTCTCGAACCTTGTCCGCGGCGGTTGGTGTGATGTCGATCATGGTCATACGTGCCTCGCCAGCTCAAGGGTCGCGGTGAGGTCCTCGCGTCTATAGACGCCTCGACTGCCGCGCTCCATCAGCAGTCTACTCGATCGCAGCGTGTCTGACTGGCTTATGGCCATCGTTGACACACGCCGCTGCCACGCGCGATAATTCCGAGTAAATCGGTAGGAATTTGACGACGGCTCACCACGCACAATCAGATAATGGGGGCGCTCCCCAATGAAGGTTTCGACCCGCGTCCACTATGGCCTCAGGGCAATGACCGAGCTGGCGCGCTCGTATCGCGACGATCGGCTGCTGTCGATTGCCGAAATCGCTCGCAGCGAGGGGTTGCCCCTGGCGTATCTGGAGCAGCTCGTAGGTGAGCTGCGCCGCGCCGGGCTGGTCGAGGGCACGCGCGGTGTACGCGGCGGCTATCGGCTGGCGCGGGCACCCGAGGCGATCACGGTCGGCGAGATCTACCGCGTCCTCGAAGGCGAGGTGGCGCCGGTCGACTGCACGGCCGAGGATTACCTGCCGGGTAGCTGCGCGCGTGAGCCGGTGTGCTTGTCGCGCGGCATCTGGGCACGGGTGCAGGCGGCCATCCTGGGTGTCCTGGACTCGACCAGTCTGGATGACTTGCTCATCAGTGAGGCTCTGCAGCACCACTTCGTGCCGCTCGAGTCGGTAACTACCAGAGGTGAATTCGCGCACGCATGAACGCGCTATTTGAAATTGAACATTTGCATGTCTCGGTCGAAGGCCGCGAGATTCTGCGCGGCGTGGATCTGAGGCTGAATCCGGGCGAAGTGCATGCGTTGATGGGTCGCAACGGCTCAGGCAAGAGCACCCTCGCCAACGCGTTGATGGGTCACCCGAAGTACGTGGTGACGCAGGGCAGCGTGCGGCTTGACGGTGAGGACATCCTCGGCCTCAAGCCTGACGAGCGCGCGCGGCGCGGTGTGTTCCTGGCCTTCCAGAATCCGATCTCGATCCCCGGGGTCGGCACTGGCAACTTTCTGAGGGCCGCCGTCAAGGCCGTGCGCGGCACCGAGACCATCAACGCGGTGCAGTTCCGCAAAGAGCTGAACGAACGGATGCAGCACCTGCAGATGGACCCGAGCTTTGCGACACGCGCGCTGAACGAGGGATTTTCCGGTGGCGAGAAGAAGCGCGCCGAGATGCTGCAGCTGGCGATGCTCAAGCCGCGCCTGGCCATCCTCGACGAGCCTGACTCAGGCCTCGATATCGACGCAGTGCGCATCGTCAGCGAAGGCATCAACGCCGTGCACCAGCAGCAGCCTGAAACCGGCATGCTGCTGATCACGCATTACCAGCGCATTTTGAATTACGTTCGGCCTGACACAGTCCACGTGATGGTCAAGGGACGCATCGTGGAGTCGGGCGGGGCCGAGCTGGTCCAGGAGCTGGAATCGGCAGGCTACGCGCCGATCTTGCGTCGGCTGGGGATTGAGGACGAAGAGGAGGCGCCGGTCAGTGGCCGTTAAAGCCCAGGATCTCACCAAAGACTACAAGTACGGGTTCAGCGATCCCGAGCAGTACGCGTTCAAGTCGCGGCGTGGCCTCGATCGTGAAATCGTCGAGCAGATCTCGGCCTACAAGAAAGAGCCAGAGTGGATGCTGCAGTTCCGGCTGCGCGCGCTCGACATCTTTCTGAAGAAGCCGATGCCGAGCTGGCCGGCCGCCAACCTCGGCGAGATCGATTTCCAGAACATCTTCTATTACGTCCGACCTTCGGAGAACACGGCCGAGAAGAACTGGGAAGACGTCCCGTCGTACATCAAGGACACCTTCGACAAGCTGGGCATCCCCGAGGCCGAGCGCAAGTTCCTGGCGGGTGTGTCGGCCCAGTACGAATCCGAGGTGGTCTACCACTCGATTCGCGAGGACCTCGAAAAGCAGGGCGTGATCTTCCTCGACATGGACTCCGGCCTGCGTGAGTATCCCGACCTCGTCAAGGAGTACTTCGGCACGGTGATTCCGGCCGCCGATAACAAGTTCTCGGCGTTGAATTCGTCGGTCTGGTCGGGTGGCTCGTTCATTTACGTGCCGAAAAACACGCATGTGGAGATTCCGCTGCAGGCGTATTTCCGTATCAACGCGGAGAACATGGGTCAGTTCGAGCGCACGCTGATCATTGCCGACGAGGGCTCCCGCGTGCACTACATCGAGGGTTGCACCGCGCCGATCTACTCGTCGGATTCGCTGCACTCCGCGGTGGTGGAGCTGATCGCGAAGCCGGGCGCGCACATCCGCTACACGACCATTCAGAACTGGTCCAATAATGTCTACAACCTGGTCACCAAGCGGGCTGTCGCGTACGAAGACGCGACCGTCGAGTGGGTCGACGGCAACCTCGGCTCGAAGGTGACGATGAAGTACCCGGCCG
>JAFAWJ010000935.1 GCA_019242065.1 Chloroflexota bacterium | reverse complement strand
AGGGCGCCGTGCTCGTCGATGCCGACGCCGATCAGGGTGTGACCATGCTGTTCGACCTGGTTGAAGGCCGCGTGATAGCCAGGCTCTTCGACCGCCACGCTGACCGGCTCGGAGCCAGCCAGCGTCGGCGCGAGCTGCAGGACGCTGCTCAGCAACTGGCCGAAGGAGCTCATCACCAGCAGGTGTTGGGGTACCGCCAGGATGCCGTCCGCTTCGAGGCGCGGCAAGGCTGCCTGGGCCAGCTCCGGCACCGCTTCGGGTCCGCCGTACTGAAGCTCGGCAGGCTGCCACTGGTCAACCACGTGGGCGTAGGCGCCCTTGAGCAGGTCGAATGGCAACAGCGTCGGATCGGGCCAACTGGACGAACACGCCAGGGCGCCGGGGCTGACGGCGCGCAGACGATCGCTGAACTGCAGCACCCGCCTTCGCCAGCCACGCCCCACCGACACCTCGACTGACGTCGTCGACGACGTCTGGTGTCCGCCGCTGGCCAGCACGCGGCCGGCCGGCGTCTCGGCCGGAACGACCGGCTGAGCCAGATCGGCGACGAATGTCCCTCGTCCCACGTGCGCCTGCACGCGCCCGCGGCGTTCCAGCAGGCTGTACGCCACCGCCACCGAGGCGCTGCTGACGCCCAGTTCGGCGGCCAGCGCTCTGACGGTCGGCAGACGTTCGCCGGCACGCAGCTCGCCACGGTTCAGCGCTGCCTCGATCTCCGCCGCGATGGCGGCGTAGCGCGGCGCGCCGGAGCTTGCCTCGAACACCCGCTGCCGATCAATTGTCCAGCCCATCACCCTGTCTGGCGGCCGATCATAACAGGTCAGTTGTCTAATGTCAGCCGATTGTCTATTCTGACCGAATGGCAGATCTAGGGCTGTACGTAGGCACCTCGGGCATGTCGATGTGGGCCAGCGAGGACGGCGGTGGAACGTGGCTGCGGCCGTATGGCCGCGGGCTGTACGGCGAAAGTCGCGTGTTCTCACTCACCAGTCAGCCGGCGGACGGCGGTTCGGTGCTGGCCGGCACCGACCAGGGCGTGTATCGCTGGCACGGCGGCGACCACAGCTGGGAACACCTGCCGTCACCCATGGACGACGCGCAGATCTGGGCGCTGGTTCAGTCGCCCCACAATCCGGGTGTGCTGCTGGCTGGCACGCGCAAGGCCGAGCTATTCCGTTCGGAGGACGCGGGCCAGACATGGGCGAGACTGCCCGTGCAGCTCGCCACGGAATGCGCGGCGGTGGAGGTGCCGCGCGTCACCCAGATCGTGTTCGATCCGGAGAATCCGGACCTGGTGTGGGTTGGCGTGGAGATCGACGGCGTGTGGCGCTCTGAAGATGGTGGCCGCACCTTCGAAAAGCACGTGCAGGGCTTGACGACTGAAGACATCCACGGGCTGTCGGTGGTCTATCAAGACGGGCAGCGCTGGGTGTTCGCCGTGACCAACGGCGGGTTGTTCAGCAGCCTGGACAATGGCACGACCTGGCAGCAGCGTCCGTTCGAGGGTAAATCCAGATACACGCGCAGCATCGTCGAACGCGCCGATCGGCGTGGCGTCCTGTTCATGACCAACGGCGACGGACCGCCCGGCTCGACCGGACGGCTGCTCAAGAGCGACGACTACGGCGAGACGTGGCGCGACGTCGGCCTGCCAGGCGAACCCAATAGCACGCCGTGGTGCATCGCGGTCCACCCGGCCCGACCCGAGCTGGTGTACACGTGCACCAACCTGGGCCAGGTGTATCAAAGCCAGGATGGCGGCGAGACGTGGAGCCAGTTGCAGCGTCAGTTCGGTGAGATCCGCTCGATGATCCTGCGCCCGCTGGAGACCAGCTAGCGTTTCGCTCTCGTGAACACACCTTCCCAGAAGGGGATCCCTTAGTGGAATGAGCACGTCTTCCCAGAGGGGTCCCCTCCGGGGAACTACGTCTCGGCCCGGACACGTGCGTGAAGCTTCACCTGGATACTGACCCGGCGGCGACATCGACGATCTGCAGGCACTCGCCTTGCGGCTCGCGGGTGGCACCACGCTGGTGCCCACGGGTCTGGATGGGCCTGCCTTCGAAGAGGAGTGGCTCCGGCGCGTGAGCGGCCTCAGCCTTCTATCCGTACGAGCCCGCGCGAACCGTCGACCGTTATCGTCTGTCCGTCCTTGATTACGGTCGTCCCGGTCATTGTCCCGACGACACACGGGATCCGATTCTCTCGCGCGACGATGGCGCAGTGCGACAGAATGCCACCTGTATCGGCGACCACAGCTGAAGCCGTGCTGAAGAGCGGCGTCCAGGGTGGCAGCGTCATCTCGCACACGAGCACGTCACCGGCGTGCAGCTTCGATGCCTCCGCCAGTGACCGCACGACCTTCGCCCGTGCCGTAACGGTTCCAGGTGAGGCGGCAACGCCATTGATAACCCTTGCGTCGGCGTTGGGCTCGACGGGTAAACCGAAGAAGCGCACAATGACGTCCACGACGGGATCGTCGCTGGGCGGCGGCGGGGTGCCAATGTATGGTGGTGGCACGACCCGCGCGAAGCGATCCAGCATCGCCTTGCGCTGCGCGGCCAACTCCTGCTTGTCGACGCCGTGCATCGCCTCGACGATATCCGCACGTTCCAGGTGGAAAATGTCCTCGGCAGCCACCAACGTGCCTCTGGCCACGCAGCGACGTCCAAGCTCGAGCGCCGGGTAGCGCATGGAGATGTCGCCCACCTGGTCTATCCAGTGGTTGTGGTCCTCGATGACAGGCGTGAAGCACTTGATCGACTCATACGTCGCGTTGAACTTCCGCAGACTGGCAACGTCGCTGCCGATCTTGACGCGTGCATCTGTGAGCAGCTGCTCCCGGCGTCGGATCGCCGCCTGGAGCTGCGCCTCAGGGCCACGATCGTCCTCAATCGCCAGGTAGCCCTGGATGGCGTTGATCGCGATTCTCGGGTCCTCGCGCCACGCCGGGTGGGTCAGCTCGTAGACACTGTCGGCGCGCCAGCCATACTCGTCCAGGTAGGCATTGAGCTCGCCCATGAACGCGCGGCCCGCCTGGCTGCTGTGCAGCTCGGCCGGGATGTCCTCGGAGTTCGATCCCTCGAAAATGCGCTGCAGCTCCGGGTTGGCGCGCACCTCACGGCTGAGTTGCCACAAGCCACGAGCTGACCCGGTGGCCATTGTCTCGAAACCCTGAAGCGCCTCATACCCGA
>JAFAWJ010000832.1 GCA_019242065.1 Chloroflexota bacterium | reverse complement strand
TGCGTGAATTTCGCGCGATCCGCCGCCGACCGAAAGCAGAGTTGCGTCTCCAGCGACAAGGTCGCCAGGCGCTTGCCCGCCCCGTCGGCGCGTCTGACGAGGTCGCCAACCTCACCGACGACCCGCGCGGCCAATGCTACGAGATAGCTGGCCGAGCGCCGATCGGCTGTCCGCTCCGGGGCAACCGCCGCCTGGCCGAGCGCGCCCGGCGAGACGGCATACGCCGCCGCGCTGGCCTGCATGACCCGCTCGGTCAGCCCGCGTCGGCGCCGCTCGCGGACGAGCCTGACCAGTCCGTGCGCCTCGAGTGTCCGCAAGTGGTAATTGGCACGGCAGCGGCCGGATCGTCGATGACCTCCACGGCGCGCACGCCGCTAGCCTACGAATTGACACGAAAGATTGTCAAATCGACGGCGCGCCGTCGGTGACACAATGCGATCGCGTGGACCGACTGTGTGTGAGAGGACCTGATGCCTGATCTATCGCCGTTCGCTGACCTGATTCCGCTCGATCATGGCCTGTGCGTCATGAGCACCCTGCGCGCCGACGGAAACATCCAGTCCACCCTGGTGAATGCCGGCGTCATGCCACATCCGCTGACTGGCGAGCTGTGTGTGGCGCTCGTTGCCGCCGGCGGCACCCGCAAACTCGCCCATCTGCGAGCCGATCGACGCTGCACCCTCGTGGTCCGCGCCGGCTGGCGATGGGCCACGGTCGAGGGCGACGCCGAGATTCTTGGTCCCGATGATCCGCACCCGTCGGTCGACGCCGACCGGCTGCGTCGATTGCTGCGCGAGATCTTCCAGGCGGCCGGCGGCACACACGATGATTGGGACACCTACGACCGCGTCATGGCCGAGCAGCGCCGCGCCGCGGTGCTTGTCCGGCCAACCCGCAGCTACACGAATCCGACGCGCTGAATGCTGTTCATGTCGGAGTTCGCTTCGCATCGACGGGCTCAGCCTGGCTATCATGAAATCGAACTGGCGGGATCCCCAGCTCAGCGCACACCGCGTTCGTCACGGCCTCGTGTTCAACCGTGGGATGCACGTCTGCATATTCCAGGCACCACAGCAGTTGGAGCACCGGTCGCCGGGTGGGATAGCTGTCTGAAATGGCGCCAAGTTCGGTGTAGCCGTCGCGAATAGCCGTGCCGCGCGTGAACCACCACAACTCGAGTCGCGCCAGGTCCGACTCGCCGGTGCTCGCCCAGGCGCTCTCGAAGTCAAGAATCCCGGACAAGACCGGCTGCCCGTCGTGCAACTCGAAGACCAGGTTGTTCGGGTTCAGATCCTCGTGGCACAGGGTGGCGGCAGACTCGTCCCCGAACATGCCGGACCGGGTCTCGAGCACCTCCAGCATGACGTGCCGATAGCGAGGAGTGCTGATCCGTCGGAGCGCGCGCTGCTGCAAGGCGGCGACCACCGCGGTTCCGTTCGCAACTGAGCCAGCTGGGTCCAGTTCGCCGAAAGCGTCGAACCGCAGGGCATGCAGCGCGGCGGCGCTCCTGCCGATCTGACGTTGGGCGGACGCCCGCTCGGGGGTCTGGAGCGTCGGGTACAGCGACTGCCAGGTGATGCCTGGCAGGTGCGTCACGATCAGATACTCCCATGGCCAGTCCCGACGGCTCACGTCGACCGCCACGACGTCGAAAGTCGGCGCGGTGGTGTGTCTGCGCACCAGACGGGCGATGGTCGCCATGACGTCGAGATGCCGGTTTGGCCGTTGTCCGGGCACTTCCAACTTCACGATGAGCTGTGCGGTGGGCGACTGGCAGGCAACGGCCGCGACGACGTAGTTGTCCTGGCGGACGTACCACGCGGTGACACGTGCGCGCAGCTGACGCCTCAGCGCATGCCGCACCACGCCAATGACGGCGTCCTCGGTCGGCAACGCTGGAAAGCCCGAGGTCGTCGAAGCCTTCATTGGTGAGTGTGCCGCTCCCCCCGGCTCCGAATGGTAGCGGGCTCGCCTGGTCGGAACCGTACCTGCGTGGCATGTTGCCGGTCGGCGGCAGTCGCATCCATCGGATCGGGCCGCGCTGACCGCCTTCCGGGCCGCCGTGGCGGGCACCGCTACCTCGAACATCCCGACGTCGTCGCCGACCGGATTGTCCGCTGGGCCGCGGCCGCCACCGTGTGACGTGCCGTGGCGCATAGAGTTAACGGAAAGGGAGCTTTGACCAGCCATGCAACGCAGCACGGATCGCATACTGACCACGCACACTGGCAGCTTGCCACGCCCCCCCGAACTCCTGGAGCTGTTGGAAGGCCGCGATCAACGCGAGGCGCGCGCTCAACCAGAATATGAGCGGAGGGTCACGGAAGCCGTCAACGACTCGGTTCGTCACCAGATGGAGGTCGGTATCGACATCCCCTCGGATGGCGAGATGGGGCGGGTCGCCTTTTC
>JAFAWJ010000783.1 GCA_019242065.1 Chloroflexota bacterium | reverse complement strand
AACTGCGCATCGAGCTGTTGCTGATTGGCCGGATCCGTTTCCGTGGTCACTTCGTTGACCAGCTGCGTGTACGCGTCATCCTGGAAGCCGGAGAAGTTGTTCCGGGGCGCGTAGAGCGGGCTGATAGAGGCGCTCGCGGCTGCGCTAAGGTTCGCCTGGCCATAGCTTGCGATGCGGATCCCCTGATACTGGAGGCTGTTGGCGTACTGCACATACGCCGGACCTTCGATTGGCTTCAGCGTAACATCGAGGCCAATCTGTTGCAGGTCGGACTGATAGATCTGCGCGATGCTCGCAAACTCGGGCAGACCGGCTGCCCAGATGAGCTCCAGCGCAGTGGTCGTGGGAGCGGCTTGCGCGAGCAGCGCCCGGGCTTTGTCAAGGTTAAACGCGTAGGCGCTGTTCTTGCTCACATCGAAGGCCGGCGACGCGGAGTTCCACGGCAAGACGATTGGCGGCTCGAGACCGTGCCAGACCGTATCCGCGATGCGCCCCCGATCGAGCGCATAGCCAAGTGCCTGACGGACCAGTTTGTGGTCCGTCGGCGGCTTCGTGCAGTTGTAGCAGACGGCCCAGGTGCTGCCGCTCGCCTGGTTGATCAGCACCTGGTAGGTGGGGTCCGACTGCAAACGGAGCAGGTCCGTCAACGGCATGCCCACACTGACCAGGTCGAGTGCAGCAGCTTCGAGCGCGACGTCAGCGGCCTGCGCGTCCGCAAAGATCGAAACGAGCACCTCGTCAAGATGAGGCAAACCTGGCTGCCAGTAATAGGGATTCTTGACCAGGCGCAGATGGTCACCCTGCGCATACTCGTCGAACATGAACGGCCCGGTGCCCGTCGGTTTCGCCAGGCCATCGGACTGGAGCGTCACGGGATCGATGATCGACACTCGGTTCAGGGTGTCGAAGACTTCCACCCAGGGCCGCGACGTGCTCAGGACCACCGTGTACCGATCTGGCGTGTCGACACCGGTCGCGACCATCATGGGTGCGGTCAGGATGGAGCCGATCTTCGGATCTTGCACGCGTAGCAACGAAAACTTCACGTCGTCGGCCGTTAGCTCGCGTCCAGTATGAAACTGCACACCCTGACGCAAATGGAGGGTGATTTGCTGGTAGTCATTCGCGAACTCCCAGCTTTCCGCCAACATCGGCTGGGGTTGATGGTTGGCATCCAAACTGACCAATTGCTCCCAGATCACGCGCAGCTGATCATTACTGCCTTCTGGACCAACGGTTTGACCTTCGAGTGTGAGGAACCCGCCAACATTGCCGAAGCGAAGTGTGCCCCCATCGCGCGGCGTCAGACCTCGTGCGGCCGGAGAGGGAGGCGACTCGCTGTCTGGGGATTGATCGGCGAGCGCCGATTGAACAGCAGGCGAAGAGGAGATGCGCGCGGCCACGACGCCCACGAGCGTGACTCCGGTCAGACCCATACCGATACGCCTCATGAACTCGCGTCGAGTCATCGCTGCACCTCTGGGCGTGGTCGCCAGTCTGCGATTTTGAGGCTGCAGATGAGGCTGACAACAGCTTTCTGAGGCGAGTTTTTCTCCGTGATCATCCCTGTTCCTCCCACTCCCTGGCGCGCAGATGCGATACGAACTTCGCGGTCATTCCAAACGTCTGTGTCACGATCGCGAGCCTGAAAGAATTGTCGGCGTGCAGCGAACCTCAATATCGAAGGGTCGCAGTTGCGAGGCGATGCGGTCGAGATCGCCGCGTCATCGTCGCGATCCTGAGCTCCACCAGCACGTGGCGGGTCGACTTGGACCCGTTTCACTTGCTCGCCGCCGTCGCGTCCGAAAAGCAATCGGCCCGAACTCGCGGCAATAGCGTACGGTCTCGCATTGCTTACACCAAGGATCACTGAAGTCAGTCGATGTAGTTCGTCTCCACCGGACTCCGCGCTCGCGTTCTCCGACTAGGCGGATCCCAGAGATGACCGAGTTAGTCTGGGAGATAGGGCGCGATTTGCGGCGGAAATCTCGTCTCGAAGTCGTTAACTGAGACCCACTCCGGTGTGATGATGATTCGGGCGCTCTTCGGCTCAGGCATGCGTGAAACCATGCCCGCGTACATTTCGCAGAAGCCGCGCCCCGCCTCCTCGCCCATGTAGCGACGGGCGAAGCGTTCAAACTCTGGCGCAAGACCATCGACGGTTTCTATGTGCGCAGTGCCGCGGACGAGCAGGACGTGCCAGGGGAAGGAATTGCGGTCGATGGTGAGCGCCACATGCGGGTTCTGCGCCAGACTCTTCAGTTTGGCCGATGTCGACGGCGTCACAATGACAATGTCATGCCCATTCCACTCGGACCAGACAGGGACGACGCGTGGCTTCCCGTCACGTCCGATATAGGCAAGCCGCGCGGGAATGTCCGATTGCAGCAATTCCTGAGCGACAGGATCTTCCAGAAGCGCCACATTGCCGCGACTTACCGTTACCGGCATCCTCTTTGCCCCTCCCGAATTGGGAATACGAAAAAACTGTGCCGCCCGCCCAGGTGTCGGGTCATCGGCATGATCACCTATTGGGTATGCCCATTTCGCTCAACCCAGCCGGCTGTTGCCGCGCGCCTGTTTAGCCCCAGTTTGGCGCTGAAGCGGATTCGCCCCGCTCCTTCGGTGACCCACGGATGTGTCTGCCAGTCTGACGTCATTGAACGACTCCTTCGATCACGCAATTCATCCCGTGCACGTCAATAACCGAGTACGCGGTGAACCACCCAGTACCTTTTCCGCATGGCAGACCGACCAAGGTGCTCCGCCCAATCGCTAAGTGCCGCGATCTCGAGCGGAGCAGCTGTCATGACAGCCAGACTTCACCGAGCGGCAGGCCCGGACGCGCGTCGAACCGTAAACCATGCACATTCGACCGCGCCGCCACGCGCTCAGGATTGGGAACAATGGGCAAGGCGCAGGACTGATCCAGGTAGTAGTCATTCAACTGGCTGTACATGAGCGTCAAGTTGCTTGACCGAGACATGAGCGTCAAGTTCCTCACCACGGATAGATGCGCTCACACTAGAGTTGGCACGACCGTCAGACCATGCAGAACGGCGCGCAGCACCCACGCAAGCACCCACGCAACCACTGGCAGCTTGGTGATATCCTCGGCCTCGGAATGGCGAGGAATGGCTGGCCATTCCCAGTCGATGGCACCTGAGGCGAGTTACGGTAGAGTGGCCAGATTCGGCGAGCTGCTCCGTCGCCACCGAGTTGCAGCCGGTTTCACCCAGGAAGCACTTGTGGAGAAAGCCGGGTTGAGTGCGCGCGGGCTGTCCGACCTGGAACGTGGGCTCCGTCGATGGCCGCACGCCGATACGGTCCGACGCATCGCTGAGGCGCTCAAGCTGGAAGGTGTCGAGCGCGCACGCCTCGAAGCGACCGCCGCCGCACCATTGTCCGCCACCGTACCGTCAGGCAGCCAGCGCGGTGGTCCGTCCGCGCAGCTGCCGGCCCGAGCTACCAGTAGTGACAGTTGGAGTTGCGGAGATAATTTCGGGCACGCCGCCCAACTCACGAGTTTCATCGGACGCTCCGCTGAACTTGGCCAGGTCCAGCAACTGCTCGGAAGGACGCGTCTACTGACACTGATCGGCTCCGGCGAGATCGGCAAGACGCGCCTTGCTTTGCAGGTAGCCCAGTCGGAGCAAATCCGCAACGGTCAACAGGTGGAGTTCGTTGACCTCGTTCCGGTGGCTGACGCGGACCTGGCCCCACAGTCCGTTGGGGTGAGCTTAGGAGTGCGCGAACAGCCAGGGACTCCGGTGCTGACAATGCTGATACGCGCGATTCGCAATGCGCCACTGCTCCTTCTCCTCGACAACTGCGAACACCACGCGCGAGCGTGGCGCGAGTTGATCGACGCATTGCTACGCGGTTGCCCGCGCATGCGCATCCTGGCGACCAGTCGGTCCGTTCTCGGCGTACCGGGCGAAACCGTCTGGAGCGTTCCACCGCTTTCAGTACCCGGTATTTCTTCATCCGGACTGCTCGAGGAGGTACGCCATTCCGAGGCGGTCTCACTGTTTCTTGAACGCGCGCAGAGGCTCGTCCAGATTTTATTCTTGACGACCGAACCGCGCCGGGAGTCGCCGCTATTTGCAGAAAGGTGGATGGGCACCCACTGGCGATCGAGCTCGCCGCGGCTCACATGCGTGTTCTCGCGGTGGACCAGATAGCCGAGCGACTCGACCAGCCGCTAAAGTTGCTCGTCGGCGGCCCACAGACTGCCTCGCCGCGGCACCGTGCGTTGAGAGCTGCGCTCGATTGGAGCTACGAGCGTGCTCGAAATACTTGAGCAGCTTGTGGACCAGTCGATGGTCGTGGCCGAGCCGGGCGATGAATTCGCGATGCGTTTTCGATTGCTCGAACCGCTGCGACAATTCGCGGCGGAGCACCTGGAGCTGCGCGGCGAGGCTGACCGCGTCCGACGGCGGCACGCCCTCTATTACGTTCGGATTGGCGAAGAGTTCGGAGCGCAGTGGTCGCGGCGCGATCCGGACCGCATCGCCCATCTCGAGCTAGAGCTCGATAATGTACGCGCGGGATTGCGGTGGTTGATCCTTCAACATGACGCCGAAGCAGCCGTACAACTCGCCGGTGCCGCGGCGTCCGTTTGGCTCGAGCGCGGATTCGGAACCGAAGGTCGCTCGTGGTTGCGAGAAGTACTCGCGCTTCCAACATCGAAGAGCACCGTTGCTCGGGTGCGCGCACTACTGTACACATCGGTTCTTGCCGCTGAACAGGGCGATCATCCTGCTGCGTATCCTCCGCTCGAAGCTGCCGCCACGATGGCCCGGAGCTCGGCGACAATCAAAGCCTGGCGTACGCGCTCTTCCGGCTGGCCGAAATGGCCTGGATCCGGCGCGATTTCGTAGCGACTCTGAAGTTCTCCGACGAAGGTGTCCGGGTGGCGCGCATGGCCGGCAGCCGAAATCTCGAAGGCATCAATCTCTGGCGCTCCGCGCAAGCGACGCACGACCTTGGGGCCGCTGCAGCCGAGACGCTGGCCGAGCAAGCTCTGGCGATTTTGACCGAAGTCCAGAACCCGACGATGATGGGTTGCGCGCTGACGACCCTGGCGCAGCTGCATCTGGTCCGCGGCGAGTTATCTAGCGCGCGCGAGATGATCGATGGAGCCGTCGCATTGCAACGTCCGGAGTTTCATGGGGTTGCGCAGCTGTTTATGAATGTGAACCGCGGCTGGGTGGCAGTTGAGCAGGGTGACCTGGTTTCGGCGCGCGAGTCACTGCTGTCTGCGCTGACTATGGCGCGGGATGCGTTGGGAGGCCGAGCGCGACTGGTAACTCCGCTCGAGGGCCTGGCGCAATTAGCTGGCGCGGCGGGCGAACCCATCCCGGCGTTGCGGCTTGCGGGGGCCGCCTCGGCACTGCGCCACCAGTTCGCAACGCCCCCAACCCCGACAGAGGTCCGCCAGCTGCAGCGCTGGCTCGTTCACGCCCGCGCGCAACTGGATGCGCGAGAGGCCGATACCGCGCGGCGCGCCGGCGAGCAGCTCGACCCTGCGCAGGCCGTCGCTGAAGCGCTTGCACTCCTGGTCCAGCTTCAGTCTTAGCCGATGCACCTCGTACTTCACTCACCTCGAACCACCACTCGCATGCGCGAGTACTGCATCGCGACAGACTGACTCTTCGATCGTTGGCAGTCTAGTGGATCGCGGCGACGCTACTTACCGGGCCTGGGAACGCCTGAGCAGCACATTGCTTCTTGATCGCCTTCCCTGGTTCAGGGTCTTCGGCGACCGGGTTCGTCTACCCAATGGCAAAGAGATCGACGGTTTCTTACGGATAGACAGCCGTCCGTATGCCGTCGTTTTCGCGTTGACCGATGACCAGCACGTGCTGTTTGTGGAGGGCTACAAGTACGGCCCGAATCGAGTGATCGTGCAACTTCCGGCTGGTTATCTCGAAGATGGTGAGCCGCCGGACGCATGCGCGCGGCGCGAGTTGCTCGAGGAGACCGGTTATACGGCCAGTGCATGGGAGTTGCTCGGCGCTTACTGTCCCGACGGCAATCGTGGGTTTGGCCAAGCCTATTTCTTCCTTGCTCGCGGCGCCCAGCCGACGCCCGCACCTGAGTTGGATGAAGAGGAAGCGTTGGTCGTGCGCACCGTTCCATTGAGCCGCGTCCGCGACATCCTGCTCAGTGGCGATCTCGGCGAGCTTACAGCGGTGGCTGGCATAGGGCTCGCACTCGCGCGCATTCAACCCCTCGATCCATGATCCCGCCAGTCCTCAACGAGCGCGCGTGTCGGACCTCCAGATCGATGACGGACCATGACGAACCAGCCTTCACCGAGCGGTGCGTGCCAGAGGATGC
>JAFAWJ010000679.1 GCA_019242065.1 Chloroflexota bacterium | reverse complement strand
GCCGGTGGGTGTGCTGGCGACGCTGTTGTTCCCCGCCGGGATTGACGCCGAGCAGATCGGCGAGCTGATGGCGGAGATCGACGCCACCGCCCGCCAGCTCAACGTCGAAGTGCTGGGTGGGCACACCGAGATTGCGCCGGGTGTCTCCGCGCCGCTGGTGGTCATGAGCGGCGTCGGCAAGGCACGTGCGGACCGCGTGCTGACCGCGGGCGGCGGGCGGCCCGGCGATGTGCTGGTGCTGACCCGCGCCGCCGGGCTCGAAGGTACGCAGGTGCTCGCCAGTGACCTGGGTGGTGTCTTGCTGTCGCAGGGCGTGCCGGCGTCGGTCCTGGAACAAGCCCGCGGCTACGCGGATGAGCTCAGCGTCGTGCCCGAGGCGCGTCTGGCCGTTGAGCTGGGTGCCACTGCGATGCACGATCCGACCGAGGGCGGCGTTCTCGGCGCAGCCTGGGAAATGGCGGAGGCGGCTGGCTGCGGGCTGCGGGTGTCTGCGCGGGCAATTCCCGTGCGCGAGCCAACGCGGGCGATCTCCGCGGCGCTCGGGGCCGATCCGCTGCGGCTGATTGCGAGCGGGGCGCTACTCATTGCGTGCAAGGACGGTCCATCGATGGTGGCCGGGCTCGGCGCCCGCGGCGTGGCGGCGGCGGAGATTGGGACCCTGGTGCCACTCGAGGGTGGTCGAGTACTGGTTCGCGCCGACGGGCGCGAGGAGACGATCGAGAGCGTCAGTCGCGACGAGCTGTATCGGATCCTGGAGGACGTCCAGCCTTAGGAGAGTTTGTGCTCCTGGCCGCCCTTGCCCAGATCGTCGATGTCCAGCGTCTCGATGAACTGCTTGAAGACCGACAGTTTTTCTTCGTCGACTTCCGTCGCCTCTTCGGCTTCGGCGCCTTCGCCTTCGGTCTCTTCGTTCTCGAACACCAGCCCCGCCTGCTCGAAGACGGCTTCCTCGACGAAGATCGGCACCTTGGCCCGAATCGCCAGGGCGATGGCATCCGAGGGCCGCGCGTCGACCTCGACGCGCCGACCGTGAGCATCGACGATCAGCTTGGCGAAGAACGTCTCGTCCGCCAGCTCGCTGATCACGACCTGGGTAAGCTTGCCGCCGAGCTGCTCGATGACGCCTTTGAGCAGGTCGTGGGTGAGCGGGCGCTGCACGGGCACGTTCTGCATGGGAATGGCGATGGCGTCCGCCTCGAAGTGGCCGATCCAGATAGGAAGGTAGCGGGGTGAAGTCTTCTCTTTGAGCATCACTACGCGGCGGTAGTTCGTCATATTGACGCGGATGCTCTCGACGTAGACTTCAATCACCACTGAGTTCTCCTCTACTCCACCTGCGTGGAGCTCTGGATGCGCAAACATTGTATGCCATGCGTCCGAGCCGTTTGCGCATCAATACGGTGGCAGAAGGTCGTCGCGACGGGAGTTCTTCCGAGGAACAGGCGGCGGAGCCGCGGGTGGTGGTGGCGGGGGTGCGGAAGTGGTGGTTGGCGCAGCCGGCGTTGACGACTGCGCGCCGACGTCGGCCGCCGGTGTTGCCGGCGCGGGTGCCGCGGTCTCCCAGCTCCACTGGGGCGAGGGCGCAGGCGCGGTCGTGCTGCTCGTCCCGTTGGTGGCATTGGTCCCGTTGGTGCCATTGGTCAGGCTGGGCGCCGCGGCGGTGAGCACCGGCGCCGGGGGCGCGGCCGCCGCGGTCGTGGCGCCGGTAATGGCGGCATTCAGGCTGGCGTGAGCACCGGTGACGGCCGAGCGGGTCTCGTCGACGATGGAGCGCGTCTCCTGGAGCTCGGCCGTGATGGTGCGGTTGAACTCATCGCTCAGCTCGCTGGTGGCCCGGCGGAAGTCCGCGATCGCCCTGCCGACCTGGCCCATGATTTCGGGCAGCTTGGCCGGTCCGAAGACGATGAGGGCCAGGACCACGATCAGCAGGATCTCCAGGGGTCCCATGCCGAGGATGTTCATCGGGAGCGATTATGCCGTCTGTTCATGCAAAGCGTCGATTAGCTGAGTGTGACTATGCGGCGCGGACCTGACCCGCGTCGATGACGAAGCGCTGCGAGGTGGTGGGGAAGTGCTCGGCAGACAACAGGTCCGGCTCGGTGCTGGTAATCCAGACCTGTCGCTGGTTGGACGCGTCCGTTTGAGCGACGCGATGCAGCACGTATTCGCGGCGCTGGGGGTCGAGTTCGGATAGCACGTCGTCTAGCAATACGACGGGAATCTCGCCTATGGATGACCGCATCCAGTCGGCTTCGGCAAGCTTCAACGCCAGCACCGCCAGCCGCTGCTGTCCGCGTGAGCCGTAGGTGTTCAGGTCGACGTTGTCGAGCACGAAGGTAAAGTCGTCGCGGTGAGGTCCGACCAGACTGACGGCCTGATCGATCTCGCGCGACGCGAGCTCCCGCTGACGGTCGCCAAAGGCTGATTCGATCTCGGCGCTGGTCGGCGTTGGTGTTGTGGTCGCGGCGAGATCGTTGCCGTAGACCGTCGAGCGGTACATCACCTCAAGTGTCTCCGAGTTGCCCGCAAGATCACGAAAAATGCTCGCCAGACACGCTTCCATCTGGCGCATCATCGTTAGCCGCGCGTGCAAGATTTGCGAGCCCCAGCTGAGCATCTGCGCGGTCCATGGCTCGAGTGCCGAGGCAGGTTGGCGCCGCTCGCGGACGAGTCGCAGGACCTGGTTGCGCTGCAGGAGGACGCGGTTGTAGCGCTGCAGCGCTCGCAAGTGCTGCGGCGACGCCTGGGACAGCGCCAGGTTCAGGTACTGGCGCCGGCCGCCTGGCGACCCACCGGCCAGGTCGACGTCGTTTGGCGAGAAGTACACGACGGGAAGCTGGCCGACGAGGCCGGTAGCGCGCGAAGGCAGCCCGTTGACTTTGATGGTGCGGGTGACGGCGCCGGCCGAGACCTGGGGGGTCGGGGTGGGGCGCTCGCTCTCGAAGGTCAGTTCGAGGTGGACCTCGGCGCTGGCGCGGCGGACGCGCGCGTCGAGGCGGGCGAAGGGCGGCGTGACGGCGGCGAGGTCGGCGTCTTCGGGTGTGCGCCAGCTGAGCAGCTCACGCTCGACGCTGGTACGTGGCGAACGTGTGGTGGCCAGGACATAGATGGCCTCGAGGAGGTTGGTTTTGCCCTGGCCGTTGTGGCCGCTGAACAGCAACACGCCCGGGTGTGGCTCGAGCCGCAAGCCGCGGTAGTTGCGGAAGTTGACCAACCGCAGCTGGCTGAGCCACATTCACGTCAGTCGGGTGGGGTCGAGGTCGAGGTCGGAAAGCGCTCAGTCGTGGCGGGCGGGCGAGGGAATCGAGGGCGCCACGCCGAAGCCCGGCGCGCGGTGTTGCTCGA
>JAFAWJ010001157.1 GCA_019242065.1 Chloroflexota bacterium | reverse complement strand
GCATCGCCGAGTCGCCAGTAGGCCAGCGGCGCGTCGGACACGACGGCCGAGGCGTACGGCGAACCGGCGGCCTGGCCGCTGACCGGCGGTGTCGCCACGGGCAAAGCGACACTCAGCACGAGCAGGGCGACCGCCAATCCCAGCGACGCGACGGGCAGCGGCGCCAGACGTCGCAGCCGCCGAAGCTGGCCGATTCCGAGCATGAATCGGAAGCGCGGCATACGCGTCTCATTAACACACGCCGCCCACGGACGCCACACGAAATCGGTTTTCAGGCGACTACATCTGGGCTCGGCGCTTCGGAGCGCCAGCCGTAGACGACTTCGAACTCGTCCGCCACGCGCTGCCACGTGAAGCGACTGCGCGCCGTGGCGGCGGCCTGCTGCCCGAGCGCGCGGGCGGTATCGGGCTCGCTCAACAGCTCGATAATGGCCGCGGCAATCGTCGCCGGCTCGGGGTCCACGAGCACGCCATTGTGTCCATCCACGATCAGCTCCGGGATCCCACCGGTACGAGCCGCGACGATCGGCTTGCCGACCCGCATCGCTTCCAGGACGCTCAGCGGGCAGGCATCCTGCAGCGTGATGTGGCAGTACAGGTCGGCCGCTGCGAGTGGGATAGAGACATCGCTCAGGTAGTCGGTCAGCACGACCGCCGACCCCAGACCGTGTTGGGCCGCGGCAGCGGCGACTCTCGCCTGGAAAGCGCCCGTACCGACCAGTAGCAGCTGCGCGCCTGGGAACGATCGCCGCACTGTTGCGAAGGCTTCGATCAGGCGCAACACTCCGGCCACTTTGCGCGGGAAATTCAGCCCGATCTGACACAGGATCGGACCCTCGCTCACTGAGTATGTTGCCAGGAAGCTCGCCACGGCGCGGTCATCCCGCCCACGGACCTCCAGGTCCGAGCCGCCATGCACGACCTGCACCCGCGGCAGCGGCGTTGCCACGTCGACCAGGCGGCGCGCGGTGTCCGCCGAAACCGCCGTGACTGCCCAGCAGCGGTTCATCAGCCATCCGAGGATCAGTCGCTTCCAGAGGGGCCACCGGCCCACCGGCTCGATGTGGACGGTGTGGACGACCCGCACCGGGCGCATCGCCACGAACTTGTACACGATCGCCGCGCCGAGCAGGACGGGGTGCTCGTGGACGTGCACGATGTCGGGGCGTCCACGCAGCAGTCGCACAAGGTGGTGGACGGCTACTGTGAGTTGCTGCACTGGCCGACGGCGCGCGGCCCCAATGCGGGCTGGTGCAATGAGCTGCGTATCGACGCTCTGGTCGCACTGGAGAGCACGCAGCAGCCCGACCACGAACCGGGTGACCCCGTCCTGGTAAGTGAGCGGGAACGGCAACAACATTGCCACACGCAGCCGTGTGGTCGACCGCGTGGTGGTGATCGGCGTCCGAGGCATAGTCGAATCATGCCGCGCGCCCTTAGGTATCTGGCCGTTGTGGGGCTCAGGCACCACAAGCTCAACGACTTCACGACCGACGCCCCACCTACCGGCCCCAAATTCGGCCGACCGACGTAAGATCCAAGGTGCCACGCGCAAATCCAACCCCCCACGTCGGGGCATGCGGGTGTCCGGACCCCGAGCGTACGTTAACAGCTGAAACAGTTGATCCGACAATGTAGCAGATCAGCTGCTAAACTACAGTTTGTCGTCGGTGGCTACTCGCGAGTTTCGCGCAGCTGCCTCACCTACAATGAGTTGAGTCGCACGCGCCCCGCGAGGGCGCGATTACGCACGCGGCTATACGAAGACCTCTTCGGTTTCGATGCCAGTCCCCAGGTTCGCTGACAACACCCGCACTGACACCATGGCCTCGCGCCTACGTGCCCAGCGCCAGTTACTGTTTCTCGACCGCATTGCACCGGGTCCAGGCGATCGGATCCTGGACGTGGGTGGATCGGCCGAGATGTGGCGGGGGCTCGGCCAGCCACTGGACGTCAGTATCGTCAATCTGGCCCATCCGCATGGCGCCGAGTCGTGCGCGCCCTGGATTCAGGGGGACGCGCGCTTCCTGCCCTTCCCCGACGGATCGTTTGACATCGTCTTCTCCAACTCGGTGATTGAGCATGTCGGCAATTTGGATGACCAACGTCGCTTTGCCGAAGAAATCCAGCGCGTGGGCAAGCGATACTGGGTGCAGGCCCCCAATCGCTATTTTCCGGTGGAACCTCATTTCCTGTTCCCGGGCTTCCAATTTCTGCCCACACCACTGCGGGTGGTAGTGGCGCACCAGTGGCCCTTCTCATGGCTCAAGTACTACGGGCAGAGCGCGCCGACTATTGAGCACGAGGCGCGGACGGTACGTCTGCCGACCGTGCGCGAAATGCAGAAGCTGTTTCCGGGCGCGCTCGTGCACCGCGAGGTGGTCTTCGGTCTTACAAAGTCCATCATCGTCTATTCACCTGGCTGATGTGGCGAGCGCCGAGCCCGCCGCTGCGTACATAACCCCGTCAGTTTCGGCCGCCACGGGCCGCACGTTAAGACTGCGGGCGAACTCATCGGCGGGGGGATAGCGGTCGGCACCGTCGGCCGTGGTAAGTAGAACGACGACGGCGTTGCCGGCGTCGAGTCGCGCGCGCACGCGGGCGAGCTTCTGCTGGTACTCGGGGTCGGCCACGCCAGACAGCGGATCGGCCTGCAGCGGCAGGTCGTCCGGCTCTCGGCCTGTTACGCAGTAGACCGCACCGACCACGTTCGTATAGACGAGCGTGTCCTGCGGCAACGCCTCGACCCGCGCAAGCGCGGGCGACGCACGCCACTGGCGCCCGCTGTAGCCAAGGCCGTCGCGTTGGGTCGTCGACAGCCAATGGCCCGCCCCTGCCAGGTGCAGCCCGGCAAAGCCGACCACCGCCAGCGTCGCCCAGCGCTCGGCGGCGGTTCGTGCAATGCTCCGCCGCCACACGCCCGCACCGAACACACACACGAGCACTAGCCCCACCACATACTCAGGCGCAAGCAGGCGAGCGTCGAAAGAAGTGGTGGCGTCGAACAACGTCATGGACACGACGAGCACCAGCGGGTACACGACGATGAACAACAGCCAGGGCCGCGCGGCGCGCTCCGGCGCGCTGGGGCGTCGTGCCAATACGTGCCACGCTCGAACTCCGAGGAATCCGACCCCGACGCACGCCGCCAGCACGACCAGAGCCAGTGCCCCGAAACCAAGCATAAACAGCGGCGTCGGCAGCGACCCGCGGGCCCAACCCAGAACGGTGACGGCGAGGGGTTTGGCGATGTTGCTGGGAACCACCCAGTTGCCCACCTGCGACAGGCCATTCAGGTTTGCGCGCGTTGGCAGGTGAACCGCTAAGTGCCGGCCCGTGGTCGCCCCCAGGGTTGCCTGATTAACGGCCAGCCAGACCACGGTCGGCAGCGCCGCCACGAGGCCGAAGGCGGCTGCGATCACGCCGCGGCGCGCCAGCTCGCCGCTCGTCCAGGCCAGCAGTGTGATGCAGCCTACCGCGATCAGCGCCGCGCCAGCGTAGCGCGTGAGGCAGGCGAGCGCCGCGCCGAGCGCGGCGCCGATTAGCGCGAGCTTCGAGCCGGACTCCGAGTATCCGCCCAGCAAGAGCAGCGTCGCCAGCAGCAGGGCGAAGAAGAGCGGCTCCGACTCGACGCTTGCGTTGGCGGTCAGGATCGGCGTCGAGGTGAGCATTAGCAGTGCGCCCAGAACCGTCGGGCCAATCGCCCCGTTGGTCAATCGCCCAATCGCCAGCCCCACGCCCAGGACGCTCGCCGCGGCCAGAACGGCATTGATCCAGGCGGCGCCCTTCAGGGCGTCGACACCGAGCAGCTGCGGCCCAGCGAGCGCCAGCGAATACAGCGGCGGGTAGTTGATCGCCGACATGACACCATCGCCGGATTGCCAGCTGACCCCCCCGCCCGCGACCAGGTTGCGGGCTCCCTGGAGATAGCTCGCCGAGTCGTTCGATGTGCCAGCGCCCCAGGTCGCGGTCGCAACCAGGACGCTCGCCGCAGCGACGGACGCCAGGCAGCCCAGGACCAGTCGGACCCGAACGGGGCCACTCATGCTCCGAATCGTATGCACTGCAGCGCGTACCAGTGCAACAGGAGCACCTGTGAATGTGTTTGTCGCACAGATCACCGCAGCTAACTTAGCTGGAAACGAGGTCGACCAGCGTGAATGTGTAAAGGAATGGCCCGGCACCCGTCCAAGCGCAAGGGCGCCCAGGCGACTTCCACAACGCCCGGCATGTCTCGGTCCAGTCCGCGAAGGTCTTGATCGCCACCTGGTGGTGAGCAAGGTACCTGGCTGAGTGGTGCTGGTGCTCCGCTTGGACAGCCCAGCGCGTGAGGTCGTCAGGAGCGCGATTGATCGTCGGGGGCTCATGTGTTCCACTCGCTCGATGGTCTCCGCGGAAAGACGGCGCAGCGCACGCCAGTGTGGTCAATCTTCACTGTGTGGACGCGCCACAGCACCATCCTGCTTCGCGTGTAGTTGCTGAGCGCACAGAAGTCGTACGGGTGCTCGGTCATCTTGCGTCTGCGGGCGCCGCGCGTGGCGCCAGAGCGCGCGCCAGGAATGCCGACTGGCTTGCCTCAAGGCCTCATCGTTATCGCCTGCAGTCGGATCAGTTTTGACGTGACGGGTATCCGCCGGGTCGGGAACATTCTGAGGCAACGCGGCGACGCGTGGGGCTCTGCTATGCTAGAATCTATGTTCTGTCCGGCTAAATGGGCCACGGAGCGGCACCACACTGGCCCATTTAGTTGTGTACAAGCCAGGTCGTATCCCAGCGACAGCCTGGGGTGGTGCCGCGCCTCCTGAGTTGAGTCCGTCACGTGGTGGTCCGTGTAACTAGCTGGCCTGGCCGCGCTGAGTGCCCTGGGTTCGACCTCCTGGTGGTGTGAGTTCGGCGGGTGATTCGGCGCTGAAGT
>JAFAWJ010001086.1 GCA_019242065.1 Chloroflexota bacterium | reverse complement strand
GGCCTCGGAGCTGCTCGCGCGCAACCTGCTCATCTGGGGCGTCGGCGGAGTGTTGTCCCCGTTTGTTTTCATCAAATTGATCGACGTCGTCATTTCGGCGTTGCATCTGGCGTAAGCGGAGGTACAGACACGATGTCTGCCATAGCTAACCCTGACGCGACGAAGCTGGCTGGACCTGACCAGACTCATCCGTCGGTGATGTGGATGGAAGTCGTTCGAACTGGGGTCATCATCACGCTGGTCCTGACCGTGGTCTGCGGTGGGGTGTATCCGCTGGTCATGACCGGTTTGGCGCAGGTGCTGTTTGCCAATCAGGCGAATGGCACCCTGGTGCGCGACTCCGGTGGCAACGTCGTCGGTTCCACCCTGATTGCCCAAAACTTCACCCAGCCGCAGTACTTCCATCCGCGGCCCTCTGCCGCGGGCAGCGACGGCTACGACCCGACCAGCTCCGGGGCGTCAAACCTCGGGCCGACGAACCCGATGCTCCAGCAAACGATAGCGGATCGTGCCAGCGCGTATCGCCAGGAGAACGGGCTCAGTGACGACGTGCCCCTACCCGCCGACGCGGTCACTGCCTCGGCGAGCGGGCTCGATCCGGACATCAGTCCGGCGAACGCCCAGCTGCAGGTCGCACGGGTTGGGCAGGCGCGCGGTTTGTCGAACGCGCAGGTGCAGAGCCTGGTGGATCAGCACACGCAAGGGCGAACCCTCTGGATCCTGGGCGAGCCGCGCGTCAACGTCCTGGAGCTGAATCTGGCCCTTGATGCCGCCGCGGGGCATAGCTGAAAACGGGTTACGGGGAGTGCGTGCCGGCCATGTGGTACGGCACGCTGGCCACGACAATCCCTGGATGAAACAGCAGGGCGGCTTTCAGGCGCAGGGCGGTCTGGTTGTGCAGCAGTTGCTCCCACCAGTGTGACGGCACGAACTCCGGCAGGACCACCGTCAGCGTGTCGTGCGGATGGGTGTCTTTGAGCGCGTCGATGTACGCCAGCAGCGGACCTGCCAGCGAGCGATACGGCGACTCCACAATCACCAGCTCCACGCCTGGCGCCCATTCCTCCCATTCCAGGCGCAGGCGCTCTGCCGTCTGCACCTCGTCAGTCACGTGGACCGCCACGACGTGGCGGTCGTCCGAGGCAATGGCGCGGGCGAATGCCAGCGCCTGGCGGGCCTGGATCCCGGCGTCGGCAATCGGGACGACCGCGCGCACCACGATCGCTTCCGGCAGCAGTGGCGTCTCGGCCCGGCGGGCACGCTCCAGCACCTGGTAGTGGCGGTGAATGCCCCAGAAGCCGAGGATCAGGATTGGAATCAGCACGATCACCAGCCAGGCGCCCTCGGCGAACTTGCTGAAGGCGATGACCAGCGTGACGACCGCCGTGGTGACCGCACCGACGCCGTTGATAACTGCCGAGCGCCGCCAGTTGGCCTCGCGCAGTCTACGCCAGTGGACGACCATGCCTGACTGCGAGAGGGTGAAACTGGCGAACACGCCGATCGCGTACAGCGGGATCAGCTGGTCGACACTACCGTTGAAGATCACCAGCAGCGCGATGGCGAACAGCGCCAGGGTGATGATGCCGGTGGTGAACGCCAGGCGATCGCCGCGGAACTGAAACAGGCGCGGCAGGAAGCGATCGCGCGCCAGGATCGAGCTCAGGCGTGGAAAGTCGGCAAACGAGGTGTTCGCGGCCAGCACCAGGATCAGCGCGGTGGCAATCTGCAAGAGCACGTACAGCGGCGTTCCGTCGCCGAGCACCACGCGGCCCAGCTGCGAGAGCACCGTCTCGTCGCTGGCCGGCAGGATGCCCATCTTGGTCGCCACGAAGTTCATGCCGAAGAACATCGTGCCCAGCAGCACGCCCATCCACACCAGCGTCGTCCGCGCGTTCTGCGACTCTGGCGCCTTGAAGGCCGGCACGCCGTTGGAGATCGCCTCGGTGCCCGTCATCGCCGAACAGCCCTGGGCGAAAGCGCGCAGCACGAGAAAGACGGTCAGCGGCTCGGCACCGTAGGGGCGCACGGAATCGGGCGGGGTATAGCTGTAGTCTCCCGTGAAAAGGCGCACCAATCCCCAGGCGATGAGGACGTACATCATGATGACGAACAGGTATGTCGGGGCAGCGAAGATGGTGCCCGACTCGCGCAGGCCGCGCAGGTTGGCGAGCATGATCAAGATGACCGCGGCTACGGTCATGGGCACGGTGTAGGGCAGCCAGTCCGGAACCATGGAAGTCAGCGCCGCGACGCCCGCGGCAACCGACACCGAGACGGTCAGCACGTAGTCGATCAGCAGCGCGCCGGCGGCGGTCAGCCCGGGGATCATGCCCAGGTTGTCGCTGGCGACGATGTAGCTGCCGCCACCCGACGGATAGGCGCGGATGGTCTGGCGGTAGCTCAGCACCACGATCGCCAGCAGCAGGACGATGACGGCCGAGATCGGCATCGTCAGGGCCAGGGCACCCGCGCCAGCCAGGATCAGCACCTTCATGATCTCCTCGCCGCCGTAGGCGACGGAGGAGAGTGCGTCTGAGGAGAAGACGGCCAGGGCACGGATCTTGTTGAGGCGTTCGTGCGCTTCGCGCGCGGTGGGGATTGGCGTGCCGAGGACCAGGTGCTTGACGCGCGCCATGGTGCGACCCACGCCAGTGGTCGGCTCGCCCGTGCCGGGACGCGGCACCAGATAGCCACGGCGTACGCGTGTGAAGCCCTTGTGGGTGGCAATGCGTACGAAGCGGTCGCCCGGCTTGGCGCCGCGCACCGTCTCGCGCCACTCGAGGTCAGGATGCGAGACGGTCATCCCGCCGGATGGCTCGCGCCGCTGCGCCGTGCGAATCTCTGGATCGGCCATGTCTCCCCATAAAGTGTCGGCTGGCCGGCCTCAATAAACGCTCAACAAGGCCGCCATTCGCATCAACGCTTTATCAAAAAGAATTGCTAAAGCCACGCTAGCGACCCTTTAGCAATTCTTTAATACGGAAGGCGGTATCGTGCCCCCGGAATGGGGCTGACGCGGCTCGCGATTCGTCGACCGCTGACGGTACTCATGGGGATCCTGGCGATGGTCCTCATGGGCGCGGTGGCCTACACCTATTTACAGGTTGACCGCCTGCCGCCGGTGAGTATCGGCGTGGTGTCCGTGTCGGTGACCTGGCCAAATGCGTCGTCCGAAAACGTCGAGCGCCTGGTCGCCGAGCCGCTCGAAAACGCGATCTCGGGTATCTCGGGCATCGACACCATCACCTCGAACTCGAGCCAGGGGACGTGCTCGGTTTTCGTTCAGCTGGTGGACGGCTACGACCCGAATCAGGCCGACATCGACATTCAGCAGGCGATGGGTCCCGTGTTGCGGCAGCTGCCGACCGGCGCGAGCGCACCCGTGGTGCGCAAATTCGATCCGAACGCGTCGCCGATCATGAACCTGGCGTTCACCGGGGCGCCGCTGGACCAGCTGTACGACATCGCCAGCAACCAGCTACAGCCTGAGCTGGCCTCGGTGCCTGGCGTCGGTCAGGTCAACATCTCGGGTGGCCTGCAGCGTGAGATCCAGGTCCAGGTCGATTACACCAAGCTGGCGGCGTATGGCGTCACGGTCGCCCAGGTCTCGCAGGCGCTGGTCAATGCGAACGTCAGCGTGCCCGCGGGGTCGGTCCCGGTCGGCACCGAGAACTTCAACATTCTCCCGGGCGGTCTCTTCGAGAACACGCAGGACATCGCCAATGTGGTGATCACCAATACGCCCACGGGTGGCTCGGTCACGATTGGGAATGTGGCCACTGTCGGCGAGGGCGACAAGACGCAGTACAGCCTCCAGCGACTGAATGGCCAGGACGCAGTCGGTCTGAGCGTCACACCCAACTCGGACGCCAACACCGTGGCCGTGGCGGACGGGGTCCAGGCTGAGTTGAAGAGCCTCGAACCTCTGCTGCCCCAGGGTACGCACACCACGGTGGTCGAAGACCAGTCCGTGTTCACGCGGTCATCGCTTGAGGCCATCCAGCGCGACGTCGGCATCGCCATCATCATGGTGGCGATCGTCATCCTGGTCTTCCTGCATGACTGGAAGCACACCGCCATCGTGTTGTGCGCGATCCCGACCAGCCTGATCAGCACGTTCCTGGTCATGTACCTGCTGCACTTCACGCTCAACACCATGAGCATGATGGCGCTCGCGTTGATGATTGGCATCCTGGTCGACGACTCGATCGTCGTCCTGGAAAACATCCACCGCCATCTGCAGCTAGGAGAAAGTCCGATCTCGGCGGCGCTGACGGGTCGCAGCGAGATCGGCATGGCGGCGTTGGCCATCACGGCGTGCGACGTGGTCGTGTACACGCCGGTTGCGTTCATGTCTGGCTCGATCGGTCAGCTGTTCCGTCAGTACGGTCTGACCGTCACCGCGGCCACGATTTTCTCGATGCTGATGTCGTTCACGCTGACGCCGATGCTCGCATCGCGCTGGCTGGGGCATTCGGACAAGCCCAGCCGTTTTCGGCGGCTGACGGCATTCGGGCAGGCATGGGACCGTGGTTTCGCCCGCGTCAGCAAGTTCTTCGCCAACAGCGTCGCGGTCACACTGCGGGTGCGTTGGCTGGTGCTGCTGTTCGCCACGGGTCTGGTCGCGATTACCTTTTC
>JAFAWJ010000973.1 GCA_019242065.1 Chloroflexota bacterium | reverse complement strand
TCGCCCGACGACGGGAAGTCGGGCGTCGGCTTGTTCGGGAATGGGACGTAGGTGGGTAGCAGGCTGGTGTTGCTGCTGGTACCGGTCGTACCAGTGGAGGACGGGACGGTCGGCGCGGCGGGCGCGGCTGGTGCACACGCCTCGAGCCATGCCGGCGCGACCAGCGCGCCGGCTGCCAGACTCGTCCGCTCGATGAACTGACGGCGATTCACGGGCGCATATGATACGGATCAGACGCCATGCCCCAACCGTATCGAGCCGACCACGTCGGTAGTTTGCTTCGACCACCCGAGCTCGTCAAAGCTCGTGAAGAGTATGCCGAGAACCGAATGTCTGAGGACCAGTTGCGGACCATCGAGGACGCCGCGGTGCTCAAGGCGCTGGATCTGCAGCGCGAGACTGGGATCGGGATCTACAGCGGAGGTGAATATCGCCGGTCCGGGTGGAGCAACGTGGTTCGGGATGCGGTCGAAGGGCTGGTGCCGGTCGAAGGTTCACCGATCCAGGGCTTTCTCGGTGACTGGCAGGGACCGCATGCGCCGGTGGCCACCTCGAGCATGACCACGCTGACCCGCGGTGGGGCCGTGGTGGCGGGTGAGAAGCTGCGTCAGGTGCGGCGACTGGTCGGTACGGACGCCGAATTCCTGAAGGCACATTCGCCCGGGCCGTGGAAGATGACCATGCCGGGTCCCCTCTCAGCCGCCGGCCAGTTGTGGCGAGCCGGCATCAGCGACACGGCCTACCCGCGCCGCGTGGACCTCGCGCGCGACCTGGTGCCCATGCTCCGCAGCGAGATCGCCGCGCTCAAGGCCGACGGCTGCGCGTATATTCAGCTCGACTCCCTGCACTACGTGGAGCGCGTGGCCGACAAGACCATTCGCGCGCGCATGATCGACTCCGGCGAAAACCCGGACACGTACCTGGACGAGCTGATCGCCATCGACAACGACGTGTTGGAGGGCGTGCAGTCGGCGGACGTGACCATCGGCATGCACATGTGTCGCGGCAACAACCGCAGCGCCTGGCACGCCGAAGGGTCGTACGAGCCCATCGCCGAAAAAGCGTTTGCGGCGTTGAAGGTGGACCGCTTCCTGCTCGAATACGACACCGACCGCGCCGGCGGCTTCGAGCCGCTGCGCTTCGTGCCGCCATCGAAGATGGTGGTGCTGGGGTTGATCAGCTCGAAAGAGCCCGAGCTGGAGTCGATCGACACCTTGCGCCGCCGCATCGACGAAGCCGCGCGCTACGTGCCCCTGGAAAATCTCGCGCTGACCCCCCAGTGCGGCTTCGCCTCCACGTTCCTCGGCAATCTGCTGACCTGGGACGATCAGAAGCGCAAGCTAGAGCTTGTCGTCGAGACAGCCAGACAAGTCTGGGGCTAGCTGTCTCGACCCACAAATATCAAACCACCGAGATTAAACCCTAGACTCTGATCCCCTCGCGGGCGAACTGTTCCTTCTGCTTCTCGAAGGACTCGGGGTCCCGATGCCCCGTCTCGGCATAGATTTTGACGTCCTCCTGGATCAGTCGCTTGACTTCGTCCAGGTTCTGCGTCAGGTCAACCGCCACGCCGTACGGCTGGTGGGCTTTCCACGGCGTGGTCCAGTACACCTCGCACACATTGTCTTCGGGATCGAAAAAGTACAGCCCCACGGCGTTGCCGTGTGAGGTGACGCTGCGGAAGCGGACGCCGTTTTCCTTGAAGCGGTTGTAGTAGCCGACGATGTCCTCCAGGTTCTCGCAGCTGAAGGAAATCTGCTGGACGCACGTCTTCTGCTCCGGTGTGCCCGCGAACAGCGCAAACTCGTGGTGTTCGTTGTCTGGGTCCGAGCTCATGAAGATTGCGCTCGACGTCTCGTCGGCGATTTGCAGACCGATGATGCGGCTGTAGAAGTCGCGCATCCTGGGCAGATCCTGGGCGTAAATCCCCACGTGGCCCAATTTCTTGATTGACATTCGGCGGTCTCCGTCTCCTTCAGGTCAAGTGCTCGCCTCTGTAGAGTAATCCCACAATGCGAAGAAGCACAGACCGAATTATCGTCTCACACGCTGGCACCTTGCCGCGGCCACCCGAGCTCGCCGCCCTCCTGCAGCAGGGCGAAAGCGGCCAGGACGAGCTGGTCCGACAGCTGCCCGCCGCGGTCAAAGAGATCGTGCGCCGACAGGTCGAGGCAGGCGTCGACGTCGTCAACGACGGCGAGATCCCCAAGCGCGGCACCTTCTCGAGCTACATCCAGGAGCGACTCGAGGGCATCGAGGAGCGCACCTTCGGTCTTGGCGAGGGCCCCGCGCCGCGAGACGTCAACGGCCGCGACCGCAAGGACTTCCCTGGTTTCTTCGGCGCAGGCATGGGCGGCTTTGGCGGTGCGCGGGGACCGTTCGGCGGCGCGTCATCACAGCGGGCAACCGAAGCGCGCCGCGCGCTATTTTTCTGCACCGGGCCGCTGAAGTACGTCGGCGCGGCCGGCGCCGAGCGGGATATCCGCAACCTGCAAGCCGCGGTCGAGGGCCTCGACGTGGAGGCGTGGCTGCCAGCCATCACCCCCGGCACGATCGAGCACTGGCTGTGGAACGATCATTACGCCACCGACGAAGAATTCCTGTTCGCCATCGCCGACGTCATGCACGAGGAGTACAAGCTCATCGTCGACTCGGGCGTGATGCTCCAGCTGGATGATCCCGACCTGCCGGACGGCTGGCAGATGTATCCCGAGATGAGCGTGGCGGACTATCGGCGTTATGCGGCGGTGCGCGTCGAGGCGCTCAATCACGGTCTGCGCGGCGTGCCCGAGGACCGCATTCGGTTCCATACCTGCTGGGGATCCAGCCACGGGCCGCACAAGAACGACATTCCGCTGCGCGAGATCGTCGACCTGATCCTGAACGTGAAGGCGGAGTGCATCTCGATCGAGGCGTCGAATGCGCGGCACGAGCACGACTGGACGGTCTGGCAGACGGTGAAACTGCCCGCCGGCAAGTCGCTGATGCCCGGAGTCGTGGGCCACTCCTCGGACCTGATCGAGGATCCCGAGCTGGTGGCGGAGCGGCTGGTGCGCTACGCCGGGCTGGTAGGCCGCGAGAACGTGATCGCCGGCACCGATTGCGGCCTCGGCCAGCGGGTGGGCCACCCCGAGATCGCCTGGGCGAAGCTCGCGGCCAGTGCCGAGGGCGCGCGCCTCGCTACGCGCCAGCTCTGGTCACGCTGAGCGAGGTACCTCACCACCGTCGACGCCTGCGCGCAGCTCTGGTCACGTTGACGGTTGAGGCTTCACACCGTCACCGACCTGGGGAGTGTGTACATGTTGTCGCGGATGAGGTCTTCCCAGGGGATGCTCCGATCGGCGACGACCGCCATCGAGTGCAGGCGATAGGCGGCCGGCGTACTCGGCTGTAGCGGCTCGGTCCCTTCGGCCAGCGCCTCCGCCTGACGCATGAGCCTGCGTCGGGTGGCGATCACGCCCGTATCCGACGAGCCCAGGTGCTCGCGGCTGCGGTCGGACAGCGGCCCGCGCTGGTCCTCCTGGACCGCCATATCCTGCACGCGGATGTTCTTGATGCCCGTATACGACATGGTCTTCTGCGCCTCGCGGTCGATCTGGTAATCGTTGCCCTTGTTCTGCAGCGGGAAGTAGTTGGGGTCCACTTCGACGAACGGCCGCTGCGGCACCGGGTGCTCGGCGCTCCAGGTGACGGTGATGCCGATCATGCTCGTGTCGTCGCACGGGACGGCGCCGGTGAAGGTGTAGGCGTCGCTATACCTGCCCGGGATGATCGTGTACGCCGGCAACATGAACGGCGTGACGCGCCAGTAGTACGTGTCGGGGCCGGCCTCGCGCTGCGCGCAGATCGCCAGACCATAGTCGGTCTCGAGGATGGAGAAGATCGGGTGGAGATCCTCGTCGCGCTCGTCGTTGCGGATCGGGCGGCGGTCCGGACCCAGCTGCGCGTGCAGGAAGTTGGCGTGCGACGAATCGACTTCACCTTCCAGGTTCTGGAGCCAGTTGCAGGCCTGCATGCGCTTGGACACGTTGCGGTTGGCGTCCGGCACCAGTGTCCACTCCAGTTCGGGTAGCTGGGGCTGCAGTTCGGGCGGCCCCATGTACACCCAGATCACGCCGGCTTTCTCGACGGCCCGATACGCCGGCTGTTTGATCTTCTCGGCGAATTTGCTCCTGGGCGGCTCGTTGGGCATGTCGAGGCAGTTGCCATCGGCGTCGAACTTCCAGCCGTGGTAGACGCAGCGCAGGCCCTCTTGTTCGTTGCGACCCCAGAAGAGGTTCGCGTTGCGGTGCGGACACCACGTATCCAGCACCGCCGGGCGCCCGCTCGTGGTTCTGAAAGCGACCAGCTCCTCGCCGAGCAACTTCAGCCTGATCGGGGCGCAGTCGGGCTCAGGCAGCTCCTCGGACAGTAAAGCGGGCAGCCAGTATCGGCGGAACAGATTGCCCATCGGTGTGCCCGGCCCAACGTGCGTCACGTACTCGTTGTCTTTGCTGCTCAGCATGTCCGTGTAGCGTAGCGCGTTCGTGTCGTTGAGGATCGTGTACGGCGGCGATACGATGCGAAGACTATGGCCCGCCTCCCAGATCGGGCTGGGGATGCCCGCTCGCCCAATCGCTGGTGGTATCTCCTCCTGTTGATCCCGTTTGTGGCCGTGTTGTGGATCCCGTTCTATGCCTCGGGTACGCCCGTCCTGTTCGGGTTCCCGTACTTTTACTGGTACCAGTTCCTCTGGATCCTG
>JAFAWJ010000721.1 GCA_019242065.1 Chloroflexota bacterium | reverse complement strand
CAGATCGGCGAGATCATCCGCGACGCGCCCGACGGGTTCCACGTGTGGAGCGGCAACGATGGCGACATTCTGACGATCATGGCACTCGGCGGCTACGGCGTCGTCTCGGTGGCGTCCCACCTGGTGGGACGCCAGATTGCCGAGTTGATCGAAGCCCAGCTGGCGGGCGACACGCTTCGCGCGGCCAGCATCCACCACCGTCTGATGCCACTCGTCGATGCGTTGTTCGTCACGAGCAGCCCGATCCCCTTGAAGTACGCCCTGAACCGCGTGGGCATGCACGTCGGGCAGCCGCGGCTGCCGCTGGTGCCGATCGATCCGCGCAGTCAGGCTGTGGTGGACGCCGCCCTTGGCCGCGTTCGGGTGGACCTGCCGGTCCGTGTGCCTGCCTGACGAAGGCGTTTTGTTAGCATTCGGGGATGGCCCCAGGAGAGACAGTCGACAAGCAGCTGCGCTGCGCCACATGCGGCGACGGATTCGTGTATAGCCGCGGTGAGCAGGAGCTGTTTCGGCTGCGCGGAATCGCTTCTGACCCGACGCAGTGCCCGAACTGCGTGCGCGGGCGAGTCCTGGCGACACCTCACAAAGCAAACAGCAGATAGAGATCGTTCACGTTCGTGTTCGTCGGGCCGGTCCGGATCAGATTGCCCAGACGATCGAACAACGTGTAGCTGTCGTTGGCGGCCAGGGCGCGGCCCGCGTCCAGACCGGTAGCCGAAGCACGCCCGAGGGTCGAGCCATCGACCCAGGCACCCGCGGCGTCGGTCGGTCCATCGCTGCCGTCGGTGCCCACGCTGGCCAGCAGCACCTCTCGCAGCTCACGTAAGCCGAACGCGGCCGCCAGGGCCAGTTCCTGGTTCCGACCACCGCGGCCGGCGCCGCGCACGGTGACGGTCGTTTCTCCGCCTGCGATGATGCAGCACGGGCGCGGCAGTGGATGCTGGCTGGCATCGACCTCGCGCAGGATGCCCGCCAGCACTCGTCCGACCTCCCGCGCTTCGCCCTCGATACACGTCGAGAGCAGCAGCGTGTGTAAGCCAGCATCGCGCGCGGCCCGCTCGGCTGCCTGGCACGCGAGCAGGTTCGAGCCGACAACGACGGTCTGCGTCCGATCGAACAACGGGTCGCCGGGTGATGGCGTATCGGCGAGGCGGCCGGCGATCCCGGCACGCACACGCTCGGTCACGGACGCGGGCAACACGTCCCACAGCCCGTAGCGATCGAGCACCTGGCCGGCGTCGAAGAACGTCGAGGAGTCCCCGACCGTCGGCCCGGACGCGATGCTGTCGAGCGGGTTGCCGACCACATCACTCAGCACCAGGGTAATGACGCGCGCGGGCGCGGCCAGCCGCGCCAGGCCGCCGCCCTTGACCAGGTCCAGGTGCTTGCGCACGATGTTGACGTCGTTGATCGTGGCCCCGCTGCGCAGCAGCGCATCCGTCGTCCGTTGCAGGTCGTCCAGCGAAATGCCTGGCGCGGGTAGCGTCAGCAGCGCGGACCCGCCGCCGGAAATGACGCACACCACCAGGTCGCGCTCATCGGCACGTTCGACCAGGTCGGCAATGTCGCGCGTGGCCGCCACGCCCGCCGCGTCTGGCACGGGATGACCCGCCTCGGCGATGCGCACGCGACGCGTGGGTACGCCGTGCCCATACCGAACCGTCACACTCCCGCCCAGGCGCACGTCCGAGCCGAGGATGTCCTCGACGGCGGCGACCATCGGGGCTGAGGCTTTGCCCGCGCCGACGACGATGACGCGGCTGTAGGCGTCCAGGTCGTACTCGCGGCCGCCGACCAGCAGCACGCGGTCCTGGCGTGCGACAAAGCGTCGAACGGCGGCGCCCGCCTCGACCGCCGCGAGCGCCGCGCTCAGGACGCTTTCGAGGAGCGCGCGGGGCTGCGCTATCGGGCCGTGGCCTCGCGCGAGGCGCCGTCGACGGTCTCGCCGCTTGCCAGCTCGCTGACCACGTGCCCGTTGGACCCGAGGTGCCGCTGAAAGTCGCGTTCGATCACGTCCGCGGCGATCAAACAGTTTCGGCCAATGCGCAAACCGCTCGGGATGCGCGCGCCTTTGCCAACCACGGTGATCCCCGACTGCAGGTTGCGCGGCTGACTGCGATTCGGGCGGTTGTCGGACCCATCGCCGAGCCGGACATCGGCTCCCACGACCACGTGCTTGTCCAGGATGGCCCGATCCACGACGCTGCCCGGTCCGACGATGCAGTCGCCAAACAAAATGCTGTCACGCACGACGGCGCCTTCGGCGACGAACACACCCGGCGACAGCACCGAGTGCTCGACCGTGCCGTTGATGATGGAGCCATGCGAGATCAGGCTGCACACGATGCGTCCGCGCTCGGTGACGCGGGCGGGCGGCCGCTCTTCGGACCGCGTGTGGATCACCCAATCGGTGTCATACAGGTCAAAATCCGGCGGCTCTTTGAGCAAGCCCATGTTCGATTCCCAGTACGACTGGATCGTCCCCACGTCGCGCCAATAGCTGAGGAACGGATAGGCAAAGACGCGATCCATCGCCACCATGCGCGGCACCACGTCACCGCCGAAGTCGCGCTTGGAGCCAGGGGTGCGCGCATCCTCTTCGAGCCGCCGCACCAGGATGTCGCGGTCGAAGACGTAGATGCCCATGCTGATCAGGTTGCTGTGCGGCTCCGGTGGTTTTTCCTCGAAGCCGATCACGCGCCCGTCGGGCGCGGTGACCAGCGTGCCGAAACGGTGCGCTTCTTCCATCGGCACCTGCATGACCGCGACTGTTACGTCGGCTTTGTGCTCTTCGTGGAACGAGAGCATCCGGTTGTAATCCATCT
>JAFAWJ010000607.1 GCA_019242065.1 Chloroflexota bacterium | reverse complement strand
GGCAGGATCTCGAAGGCGTTGTTGATCGCCGAAATGTACTGGTACTGCCCAATCGTGCCCGTCAGCTCGACCATCCACCGCGCGTCGTGGCGCTGCAGCAGGGAATCGAACAGCCCCTGCTCGACCCGATTGGTCCGTAGCAGCTGGCGCACGTAGAGGACGATGTCCCGTTCGTCCGGTTCCAGGTGACTGACGTCCGCGCGTGAGCGCACGGCGTCGACGACTTCCTCGCGCATACCCGCGGCGCGACCGGTGCGCACGTGGGCGTTCCACTCGTACGCGGCGTCCTTCTCGCGAGAGACGGCAATGATGATGATCTCGCGGTGCACCGGCGACAGGGTCGACTGCAGACGCACGTGCGCCCCGGCCTCCATGACCTTCTGCGCCAGCCCGGGGCTGTACATCAACATCGAAAACGGTCCGCCGACGCGGTGCAGCACGGCGACGATCGCGTCGATCTCAGCGTGGCGGTCGGCAGGTACATCGGACTTCTCGGTGATCGGCTTAAGTCTCGGCACGCCGGCTATCGTAAAGCGCATGACAGATCGATTGGCGGGCAAGGTCGCGGTGGTCACGGGCGCCGGATCGCGCGGCGAGGGTATTGGCAACGGCAAGGCCGCCGCGGTGCTGTTCGCGAGAGAGGGCGCGCGCGTCGTGTGCGCCGATCAGGTTGCCGCGCGAGCCGAAGAGACCGTCGCGATGATCGCCGCCGAAGGCGGCACGGCCTCGGTGTTCGAATGCGACGTCTCCCACCGCGAAGGTTGCCAGGCGCTGGCCGCCGCGGCGGTCGAGCGCTACGGCCAGATCAACATCCTGCAGAACAACGTCGGCATCGCGTCCGCCCAGAGCCTCGAGGAGATCACCGAAGACGCCTGGGACAACCTCATGGGCATCAACGTCAGGAGCATGGTGCTGATGGCGCAGGCGGTCGTTCCGCACATGCCACAAGGCAACGGATCGATCATCAACATCTCCTCGATCGCCGGCCTGCGCGCCTATCCGCCGCGCTCGACCGCATACACCACCAGCAAGGCGGCCGTCATCGGCCTGACCATGGCGCTCGCCGGCCAACTGGGCAACCGCCGCCTTCGGGTCAACTGCATCGCCCCAGGCCAGGTCTACACGCCGTTAGTCGCCGAGCGCCTCGACGTGACCGGTCGCCAGCGACGCGCCACCTCAGGACTGATCAAGGACGAGGGCTCCGCCTGGGACATCGGTTGGGCCGCGGTCTACCTGGCCAGCGACGAGGCCCGCTGGGTGACGGGCCACGTCCTGACGGTGGACGCGGGGATCACCATCACGATCCCCGAGAACCAATACTTCTGAAAGTCGAGGCTAGCGGCCGGGCTCGGTCGAGGGATATGTGCGCGGATTGGCGACATGCCGATCCAGGAACAGGTCGATCCACACCGCGCTGGCCTCGGCCAGGTCGGCATGCGCATCGAAGATGTGCGTCACGCCTTCGACGAGGTGCAGCTCGACCGGGACCTTGACCTCGCGCAGCCCGGAGTACAGGCGCAGGCTCTCGTCGGCGGCGATCGTCCTGTCCTCGGTGCCGTGCAGCAGCAGCGTCGGCGGATAGCCGGCGCGGACATGCGACAGGGGCGTAAACGTCCGGCGGGCCTCGTCGGTCGGATCGGGCCCCAGCACCGGGGCGTTGCCGAGCGAGCCTGACCCATAAAACGCGACGCACGCCGCGATCCCCGTTCCGACACCTGGCGAGCCGCCGTCGCCCTCGAGGGCTGCGTCGTCCTGCGTGCCGGCCGCGATCAACGCCAGCCGTGCGCCAGCCGAGTAGCCCAGCACCACCACGTTGTTGGGTGCGACGCCGAGCTCGCCCGCGTGGGCGCGCGTCCAGCGGATGGCCGCCTTCACGTCCTGGATCTGGGCTGGCCAGAACGCCTCGCTCATCACCCGATACGAGGCAGAGACGCACGTATATCCGCGCTCGGCCAGTGGCCGCGCCAGGCGCGCCCCGGCTTTGCTGCCACCGCGGAACCCGCCGCCATGCAGGTGAATGACCGCCGTGCGCTTGGTGCTCGCCGCGGAGGGACGATAGATATCGCACAGGAGGTCGCGCTCGCCGCCGCGACCGAAGACGACGTCCTGTTCGACAGCGACGTCAAGGGCTTCGCTAACTGCCATTGAATCCCAGTCTACGCCCTGTCCGCCGCGTGCTGGCCGTCGGGCGATAAGCTGCGCAGTATGGCAAAGATCAAGCACATCGCCATCTCGACGCAGGACGTCGAAGGCACGGCCCGCTTCTATATCGACGTGTTCGGGCTGAAGGAGGTCGGCAAGGTCGACTCACCCGGTGCCAGCGGCTACTACCTCAGCGATGGCGACCTCAATCTGGCCATCCTCAACTTCAAAAATGACACGGTGGCCGGCGTCGAGCGCGGCAAGGACTTCAACGGCATCCACCACATCGGCTTTCAGGTAGAAAGCCTGGACGAGATCGCCACCAGGCTGCAGTCCGCGGGCTCAGCGCCGCGCGACGACGTCAACGCGGCGCTGGGCGTGGGTCAGGGCACGCGGCACGCGGGCAACGTGGAAGTGAAATACAGCGGTCCCGACGGCGTGATGGTGGACGTCTCCGAGACAGGCTGGGTCGGCACGAGCCCCCTCCCCCGCCGCGCCGCCGTCTAACCCGGTCAGCGGGGCGCCGTCTCCGAATATTCGTAGTCTTCGCGCACCCGCTTGATCCCTGGCGTCGCCGGCGGCGGGCTACCCGCCATGCCCTGCGCATGCACGGCCAGCGCGTCTTTGCTCTCCCAGTGCTCCAGCAACACGTAATGCTCCGGGCGCAGCGCACTGCGGAACACCTCGAACTGCACACACCCCGGCTCCGCCTGGGAACGTTTGCAGCGCTCGACTGCACTTTCAATAGCCTTGTCGGCAATCTCCGCGCTATCCGCGGTGAACTGGATAACCAGTCGGACTCCAGACATGGAGCCATCGTACCGTCAGCCGGCGTTCCATGTCTGGCCCAGCACGCGCAGCCAGTTGCCATGCCCGAGCTTCTGCAATGAAGCCTCGTCGTAGCCCGCATCTCGCAGGCCGTCCACCACGCGCGGCAAGCCCGCCACATCCCCGACCGCGTCTGGCACGCGGGCCCCGTCCAGGTCGGCCCCGAAGCCGACATGCTCGATGCCCATCCGGTCGATCAGATACGCAAAGTGCTCGACGATCCGCGAGATCGGCGTCGCCGGATCGTCGCCACCGTCGCCCAGAAAGCCCAGGGCGAAATTGACGCCGACCACGCCACCGGAGTCGCGGATGGCGTCCAGTTGCCGATCGGTCAGATTGCGCGGCGTCGGAGTCAGCGCGTGCGCATTCGAATGGCTGGCCACCAGCGGCGCGGTGCTGAGCCCTGCGACGTCCCAGAAGCCCTTTTCATTCATATGTGAGAGGTCCACCAGGATCCCGAGCTGGTTGCAGGCGCGCACAAGCGCCTTGCCCGCATCCGTGAGTCCGGGTCCGGTATCCGGTGAGTGCGGAAACAGGTACGGAACTCCTTCGCCAAAATCGTTCGGTCGACTCCACACGGGGCCGAGCGACCGCAGTCCAGCCGCGTAGTACACCTCCAGCAGGTCCAGGCGTGGATCGACGGCTTCGGCGCCCTCGAAATGAATGACTGCCGCCAGGGCGCCGTCGTCGAAGCAGCGCTGGACCTCGGCCAGCGTGCGCACCACGCGCAACTGGTCGTGTGACTCGCGCTGCAGCCGGAACAGCACCCCCAATTGCGCCATTGAGGTCCGCTGGGCGAAACCCAGCTCCAGTGGACGCGGAAATTTGATGGGAATGTCCAGACCCGCGTGGTGGCCGAGCACCGGACCCGCCGGCGGCGGTGCCTGGGGGTCCGGCCCAACATACATTGAAAACAGCCCACCCGCAAGGCCGCCCTCGCGGGCGCGGGGCAAGTCGATATGCCCCTGTGTGCCGCGACGAAAAAAGTCGCGACCAGCATCAGCAGCTCCCTCGGTAATCAGCGCGCGAGTCGCCGCGCGCTCCTCGGCGAGCAGCTTGGACACGACATCGTTGTGCCCATCAAAAATCTTCAACACACGCCTTCAGAACTATTGAGCCCACAGCTCGTCGGAAGCGAGCCGCGCACCTTCGACCAGCGCCTCGAACTTCGCCCACATCACACTCGGATGCACCCGCTGCGTCGTCTGATTCTGCGCAAACCCACAGTCCGTCCCGGCGATCACGTTTTCCTTCCCCACCAGCTTCGCGTAGCGGATGATGCGGTCCGCCACCAGCCGCGGGTGCTCGACCGTCGTGAGATGGTGCGTCACAATGCCAGGGATCAGGCTCTTGCCCTCGGGCAGCGTGTGCTCCTGCCACACCCGCCACTCGTGCTCGTGCCGCGGATTGGCCGCCTCGAGTGAGTACGCCCCGGCGTTGACCTGCAGAACCAGATCGACGATCGCCTCCAGGGGCGCGTCGGCCACGTGCGGCACGTGCCAGCTGCCAAAACAGACGTGGTAGCGCACCCGGTCCTGGGGAATCCCCTCGAGCGCGTGATTGAGCGCATCGACCCGCAGCTGGGCCCATTCGCGATAGCGCTCGGGGCTCTGCTGCACCAGGTAGTCGTACATGTTGGCCAGTACCGCGTCGTCGACCTGCAGCAAAAAGCCAGCGTCGATGATCGCGTGATACTCCTGCTTCAGGGCGTCGGCGATGGCGTACACGTACTCGCGATCGCTGGAGTAGTACTCGTTGCGCGAGTCGTAGCCCGTGCTCGCGGGTGCCACAGCCGTGAAAAACGCCTCGGTGCCCGCAGGGACCGCCGCCTTGAGGTTGTCCAGGTCGCGCGTGATGCTCGACTGGCCCTGGTAGGTGATCGGTCCGACGCACACCTCGGTCGGCGCGCCGGACAGGGCGCGTGGCATCTCCTGGGCGAAGAAGTCAGGAAAGCGCTCGCGGTCGCGTCCGAGCCAGTTCAGCGGAACCAGCTCGTCAGGCCGAACCTCGAAGCCGCTGATGCGCTCGAGCACGTACGCTGCCCAGCTTGACTTGCCGAATTCACCGTCGTTGACGACGTCGAGTCCGACAGCCACCTGTTGGCGGACCACTTCGGCGACCGACTGGCGCAGCACACTCTCGTGCGTCGATCCGTTGCCGTTGTCCAGCAGCGCCGCGGGTCGCGGCAGGCTGCCGGTGTGCGTTGTCAGAATGCGTTCAGTACTCCGTCTCATTGCCCCACTTTCTCTGGCTCTCGCCGCCGATCAACTGTACTTCGCGGCCCGCACCCCGATCGAATCTGCGCTCGAGAGGCAACGCTCACAAAAGTCAGTGTGGGGATGCTCTCGTCGCGCCGAAGGCGACGCACCACACCCAGACTACGCGTGGAGCGGTAAATTTCCAGGTCGTATGCGTCGTAGTACAGAGAGAATCCTGGTCTCCCACGCGGGCACGCTGCCGCGCCCCGCGGATCTCGCGGAGCTGTTCGAGGCTGGACCCGAGCGCCACGCCGAGTTCGTCGCCCGACTGCCCAGCGCCGTCAAGGAGGTCGTCCGCCGTCAGGCCGACATCGGCATCGACGTCGTCAACGACGGTGAGCTCAGCAAGCTGAACTTTTCGCACTACGCCCGCGAGCGACTGGGCGGTCTCGAACAGACCGCCGACGGTGCGCCGCGCGGCTCGTCGCGCAACATCGTTGCCCGCGACGCGCGCGACTATCCCGACTTCCACGCCCGCGGCGGTGGCCGGCGACGGCGCGCCGGTACGCCCCTCGTGGAGGGCAGCAACGTCAATCCGACCGTGGTGTGCACCGGACCGCTGCGCTATGTCGGCGCCGACACCACCGCCCAGGACGTCGCCAATCTCAAGGCCGCGCTGCAGGGCCTCGACGTAGAGGGCTTCCTGCCCGCCATCGCCCCGGGCACCATCGAGCACTGGCTGTTCAATGAGCATTACGCAAACGAAGAGGACTTTCTGTTCGCCATCGCCGACGCGATGCACCACGAATACAAAGCCATCACCGACGCCGGCCTGAACCTCCAGATCGACGATCCGGACCTGCCTGACGGCTGGCAGATGTTCCCCGACATGAGTATCGACGACTACCGCCGCTACGCCGCGCTGCGCGTCGAAGCCCTCAATCACGCCCTGCGCGACATTCCCGAGGAGCAGATCCGGCTCCACGTGTGCTGGGGCAGCGGTCACGGCCCCCACCAGAATGACATTCCACTCGAGCACATCGTCGACATCATCCTGTCCACAAAAGCCCAGGTGTATTCCGTAGAGGCCGCCAATCCACGCCACGACCACGAGTGGCGCGTATGGCGCGACGTCAAATTGCCGGAGGGCAAGAGCCTGATGCCTGGCGTCGTCGGTCACGCGACGGACATCGTCGAGCACCCACGCCTGGTGGCCGACCGACTGGTACGCTACGCGGAGATCGTCGGCAAAGACAACGTGATCGCGGGCACCGACTGTGGTGTCGGCTCGCGGGTATTCAACAGCGAGATTGCCTGGGGCAAGTTCGCGGCGATGG
>JAFAWJ010000605.1 GCA_019242065.1 Chloroflexota bacterium | reverse complement strand
GGCGGCATCCAGGAGGAGGCCGCTGGCCTGGGCATTCCCGGTCTGGTGCTGCGCGAAGTGACCGAGCGTCCCGAGGGCGTGGCCACCGGCGCGTTGCGGATCGTGGGCACCGACCGCGCGCGGATCGTGGCCGAGGTGAGCCGCCTGCTGGACGATCCGCGCGAATACGCCCGCATGGCGGAGGCCGAAAACCCCTTCGGGGATGGTCACGCCGCCGAGCGCATCGTCGCCTCGCTGCTCAACGATCCGTAAGCGCTCTCAACCTGGCTACGGCTAGTGGTGACCGCTGTCTTTGTTGTTGTCGCCACCTTTTCCGCCGTCGTCGTGGCCGCTGTTGCTGGGGTGCCCGTTATCCGACTGGCCTTTGTTTGGCGGTTGTGACTGTGCCTGCGGCGCTGGTGCTTGTGCCGGCGCTGGCGCTTGGGCTGGCGGCGGAGGTGGGGGCGCAGGGCGCGCCTGGGGTTTTGGGGCGTCATCCTCGCGCGGGACGACCAGCACCACCTTCGGCACGTCCACCTTCGGCACGTCCACTTTCGGGACCTCCACCTTCGGTTCGTCGACCTGGCGTTCGGGCACTGGCGTTGGTTCATGCGCCGCCGGTGGTGGTGCCGTCGCCGGCGCCGGAGCCGAGGAGGCGGTGGACTTGTGGACAGTCGCGGCGGGTGCCTCGTCTGGGGGCGGCAGTGCTGGCGCCGCGGAGTCAGTCACCGAATCGTCCGGGGCAGCGCTGTCGTCGGCAGCCGCTGCCGCCTGATCGTCTGCGGGCGGCGCCAGGTCTCGACCGCGGCCCGGCTCGTCAACCTGCGGCGTCAGCGGTCCTGGCTCGACAACGCCTGGCGCCCTGAGGGGCGAAACAGCCCCCGGCTCTGTCACATCCGCGGCTGGCGCGGCGGCGTCGTCGGCCGGAGCCACGTCAACGGACAACACCACTGGCGGGCCCAGCGGTTCAGACGCAAACGACACCGGCGCGACGACCGTTACCGCTACCGGTGACGGAGAAGGCGCTGGCTGGACGATCGCCCGAACTTGCTCCACAGGTGCGACCAGCGCCGAGCTCAACTGCGCCAGCAGGTCTGGATGCCCGCCATTCACCAGTGGCAACGCCAGGAAGGGCACCGGCACGGCGATGCTGCTGGTTTGAGCGCTGTCGGTCGCGGGCGGTGCGTCGAGGGCGGGCGCCGCGAAGCCATGATAGCCAAGGGCGATGCCGCTGATTGTCAGGGCCGTCACAGCCGACAGCAGCGACGCCGACCGCAGCAGCGGGACGCGGGGTGCGGGTGGGCGTCGTTCGTCAGCGCGATAGATAGGTGCGTGGTCCATTAGCCTCCTTCATGCCACACGTCGGTGAGCGCGTTCGCGTACAGGGCGGTTGCAAACCAGCCCCACTCCTGGGCGTACAGGTCGTTCGGGTCGCCCCAGTACAGCTGCCCGGCGTGGGACGCCGAGCCGCCGACCAGCGCACTGGCGTACAGTCGATTGGCGGCGTCGGGATCGAGCGTCAACAGCGCGGCAAGGGCGCCGGCCGAACCCACGACGCTGGAGTCGGTGCTCGCCACTGAGCCGTCGTGGATGTAGATCGCGCGGACCCCGCCTGATCGGTTGACCTCGTCGTCAAGAAAGCCCGCCTGCGAGAGAAACGCCGCGGCGCGTCCGTCGTCGTCCCAACGCTGATCCAGGGCAAGGCGCCAGTAGGTGCGTGGCGCATCATAGCCGTAGGTCGTCGTGGGATCGGTGCCCAGGTCGAGCGGGACGAGCGTCCCCGTCTGCTGGTCCAGCCCCACCCAGTCAGGTGGCAGACCCGCGGAGTGATCGCTTTCGAGATTCGCGGCGGAGCTGTCGAACAGGACCTGGTACCCGGAGTCAACGACGCCAACCCAGTTGTGGGCAGGATCCACCTCCTGGAAGATGTGGTAGGCGTACGGTGCGAAATAGCTGGGATTGAGTGTCACCACGTTGGAGTCCGCCGCCCAGTCGCCCGCCACCACGTACGGTGTGCCGTTCACGGTGGCGACGTCGTGATTCCAGATGGCATCGACCATGGCCGTCCCGTCCGCGAGCCACGCCGGATCCCCCCACTCTCGGCCAGCCAGCAACAGCGCCAGCGCGGTATCGGTATCCGCGTCGGTGGCGCTGTGAGAGTCGGCCACGGTGCCATTCCACTTCCAGGCCAGCAGACCCTCGGTATTGCTGATGTGCCCGCTGGTCCACTGCCATGTGCGCGCAAATCCGGCTCGGTCGCCGGACCACACCGCTCGGAGCATCGCATACGCCTGCGACTCGGAGGTGACCGATCCGTCGGCGGCTTTGAACGCGCCGTCTTGCCCGAAGTGGGCGGCCAGGTAGGCGTTGCTGCCACTCATCAGCTCCGGCTCGGTCGCGCCAACTTTGTCGACCTTCCACAGCTCCAGGCTCGAACCGTCGTTGCTCCAGCTCTGGACCTCGTGCGCGTGGTGCAGCGCATCCACCGCGAGCGTGTTCCCCGCGGCGACCAGCGCGTCCTCCAGCCCTGGTGACACCAGGAGATAGTCCACACCGCGCCAGTCGTCATGAAAGACACCGGTATGAATCGCGGGATCGCCGCCGACCTTGGTGTAGCTCTGAACGTTGGCAAAGCCAGGCGCGTCTGTGCCGTCCGAAGATGGTCCGGGTTCCCGCAGGTCGGTCCACAGGTCGTCCCCAGTGAGAATGTAGGCGTCGGCGGGGACGTGCGCCTTGATCCACGTCAGCGCCTGGCGGCCAGCGGTGCTGGGCGCCTGGGCGTACAGCGGCTGGAGGGTGCCCGCCGCAAAGTAGCCGATCCCGATTGCCAGCGCGACTCCGGTGGCCAGCCCGGTGGCGGCCAGGACTGGCAGGCGGCGATACACCGGCGCGATCAGCACGACGAGATTCAGGCACAGGAACGGGATCGCCGCCAGGATGTAGAAGTCGAAGACGATGCCGCCGCGGGCGAGGTACAGCAGTGGCAGCAGCCCCAGCAGACCCGTGGCCACCGCTCGGCGTTGATCGACGGTGTGCAGGCGACAACCGCGCGCCAGGTTCAGGCAGATTGTCAGCGCGCCGCCTACCAGCAGGAGTGCGTCTCGTGGCAGCCAGTCGGACCTAACCAGCGTCCAGAACTGGTTGTCCAGGTTGAAGGCACCCCCGCCACCGCGACCGATCTGCCACAGTAGCGAATCCGCCAGGGACACGCCCGTGTTGCCGTAGCCACTGGTCGAGAACTGGGCGGCGCCGCCGGCCGGCAGCAGCTCGCCCTTGAGTGCCGCGTAGAGTGGGTAAAAGCTCACGACCATCAGCATCGGCACCAACCAGCCGAAGACGGCGAAGCGGGCCTGATGCTGCCAGCGCTGCTGCCAGGCGATGAACAGCATGGGCAGCACCAGGAACACGGCCGTCTCCTTGGTCAACATCGCCACGCCGAAGCAGACGCCGCTCAGCGTGACCCGACTCAGGCGACCCCAGCCGTCGAGCAACAGGTCCAGGCTCAGCAAGCACCAGAACAACATGATGTTGTCGAGCAGCAGGCGGCGTCCGTATGCCAGCTCGAGGGGGGAGATCGTGAACAGCAGCGCGCCCACCGCGGCGAGGCCCATGTGGCAGCCGAGCTTGCGCGCGATGCGGTACAGCATCACCACCGAGGCGACGTGGAGTAGCAGCATGAGCACGCGCCCGCTGTCGATGGCGCTGCCAAATGCGTGCGGGCCACCGGTCAGCACCATCCAGCCGGCGAGCAGGATCCAGCCGCCCGGGACGTGGTCGTACACATAGGTGTAGGGCGAGAGCTGACCTTCGCGCAGGATGGCCCAGGCCTGGGACGCGTAGATGCCTTCGTCGTCGATGCCGGTCAGTGCCGGGAACTGGAACATGTTCAGGCCGTGCGCCAGCAGCCCGATGACGATCAGCCCGAGGATGATCGCCGGCTCGCCGCGCAAGCTGCTCGCCAGCGAGCGGAACTCGAGCCGCCCCAGCGGCGAAGTCTCGCGCCACGACAGTGACCGCGCCACCTAGCGGGGCTCCGCCGCCAGGCGGTGCGCGCCGGTGTGCACCGTCTTTTCCCAACCACCCTGGCCGCGCACCTGCCGCCACACGGCTCGCAGCGCCGCGTAGCCCAGCAGCCACTGATACGGCATATACGCCAGCAACAAGTGCACCAGCGCGACACGCGACCGCCGCAACCCGTGCACACTCGTGAACTCGTACAGCCCGACCATGCTGATCACCAGCTGGATGCACAACATATACAGCGGCAAGACGCTGATCATGGCCACCAGCACCGCAACTTTCGCCGACATGATCGACCACAAGCTGATCGGCACATACACCATCATCAGCATCTGGAAGATCGGAAATCCGAGCGTATACAACGCGAGGAGCCGCTGACTCCACGTCGGAAGATGGAGCCAGTCGCGCTTGAGAAGGACCTGCAGAAAGCCCTGATTCCAGCGCGTCCGCTGCCGGACGAACTGCTGGACGGTCGGCGGCGTTTCCTCACGCGTCACGAGCGCGTCTTCGTACACCACGCGGATCGGCGTGCCCCTGGCACTCAGGCGAATGCCGATGTCCGCATCTTCGGTCAAACAGTGCTGGTCCCACCCGTCGACGCTCAGCAGGAGGTCGCGGCGGACGAAGACGGTGTTGCCTCCCAGCGGCACCATGCCGATCGCCGCGTGGTAGTGCATGCGGCTTTTGAACCAGAAAAAGTACTCGAGGACGTTGAGCGCCGAGAACCACCGGTCGGCATAGTTCATGAGCTGCACGCCGCACTGGATGACCGGCGAGCCCTCGCGCAGGATGATCGTGTTGACGACGTTCAAGATGTCCGGGTGCGGTTCGTCCTCGGCGTCGAAAATAGTGACGACGTCACCGGTGGCGCACGCCAGTCCGACGTTGAGTCCGTGGGGTTTGTTGATCGGCGGATCGTCGAAGGTGACCATCTCCACGCGCTCGATCCCGTGCTGGCGGAGCTCGGTGATCGTCTGGCGCACGATCTCGATGGTTCCATGGTCGCCCGCCTCCATCACCACAAGGATCTGGACCAGCTCCGCCGGGTAGTGCAGCTCCACCAGGCGTCGGATGGTGTCGGCGATGACCGCTTCCTCGTGGCGCGCCGGCAGCAGGACCGTGAAGCTGGTGCGCGGCTCCAGCAGGTCACGTGGGGCGCGACTGCGGACGTGCTTGTCCTCGTCCTCCCAGGCATAGAGCATGAGCGCCGTGGAGTACATTGCCTGCGCGGTCAGCAGGAGTGAGCCCACGGTCAGTACCAGCTCGAGGAGACTCATGGCGCGATCTCGAACGAGCCGACATACGCCTGGCTCACGCCGTCAGGCAGCTTCAAACCGAGCTCCTCGAAGTCCGCCGGCGTGCTCAGATTCCAGGTAATGGTGGTCCAGCTATTGAATGGCACGACCCAGCGGAACCCGTCGTCGTGCCACTGCCAGTTGCTGTCAAATCCGACGAAGCCCACGCGCGCCGGCGCGGAGCCGTTGTCGTCGGGCACCAGCAGCACGCGCGCGCGGACACGTGTCACGTGGCCACTGATGCGCCAGCTGACGATCGACGTATCGGCTGACGGCGTGAACTGGAGTGTCGGGTGTCCATTCCAGGTGGTCTGGTCGGTGGTGCTGATCTGGACTCCCTCTTGCCAGTCGCCGGTGTCTGGATGCGCGCCCCAACCGGTGCTGCCGGTGTCGAAGGTGTACGCCTCAGGCCAGTCGAGCTGACTGTTGTCGGCGGGGTCTGCGCCACTCGGGCGGATGGGCGCGTAGACCTCGACGGTGAAGCCGCCGTCCTCGCGAGAGTAGACGCGCTGGTACGTCTGGTCGATCGTGGGTCCCAGCTCGGTGCGGATGGCGTTGCCCTGCGGGGTAACCCCGCCGTCGAGGACGATCGAGTCGAAATAGCGATCGGCTATCGCCTGTCGATACGCATCCAGGCCCGACTGCGCCTGGTACGTAAAGTAAAACGGACCGACGATGCGGTCCGTGGCCATGGCCGGATACAGGTAATAACGCAGCGCCGTGTCGTCGGTCAGGACCAGTGCCGAGTTCGCCACGGCGGGCTCGATCGTCGCCAGCGACGGGTTGAGGTTCGGATAGAAGGCGGTGAGCGTGTCTGCCGCCGCCAGTGTTGGCGACCAGACCATGACCGCGACGACGGCGGCCGCCGCGAGGCTGACAACCCGCGACGTGCCACTTGTGAGCGGGACCCGCAGCGAGGTCAGCGCGGCGATTGGCGCCAGGAAATACAGGACGAAGATGGAGTGCTTCCAGAAGTCGAAGTCGGGGCGGGCGACCACCTGGAATGCCAGGATGATGAGAGTGCCGGTCAGACCGATCAACCGGCCACGCCACGTCGCGAACCGCCAGCCCAGCGCGGCCGCCAGGACCAGCACCACCAGCTCCGGTCGGTTCCAGATGTACTCGCGCAGCGGATCCGGGCTCTTGAGATCACCGTAGCGCAGCGACGACGTCAGCAAGCTCAAGAGTGGAGCCAGGAAGACCACGGCGTAGGTGGCGCACAGCGCCGTGAGCGGCAGCACGAACCAGATCGTGTCGCGCAACGCCTTTCGGATGTGGGTGCCGTGGCGGAGGATGACGTACAGACACACGAACGGGAAATAGATCGCCACCAGGTACTTGGACAGAAACGCCACGAACAGCAGGGCGGCCGCCGCTAGCAGTTGCACGGTCGGAACGGGGCGCTCGTTACGCGAGATCAGCAGGCTCACGCCGAGCATGAACCCCGCGCCTGCTAGCGCGTCGTAGGTGCCGAAGCGCCCCACGCCGACGGCCGTCGGCGCCGCTGCCATGATGCCGCCGGCGAGCAGCGCCACGATCCAGCGGCGTTCCTGGCTCACGTTCTCTGGAGCCAGGCGAAACGCGGCGAGTGCGGTGGCGATCACCATCACGCCGCCGCACATCGCGGTGACGCCGCGGACCATGCGCAGGCCGCCGAGCTGGTCGGCGAGGCCGGCGACCAGCGGCCACAAGTACGACCCGTAGGCCCAGTTGAGGACTTCCGCGTAGACCGCGTGCTGCTCGACGAGCATGCGGCCGGTGAGGATGTTGGTGCCTTCGTCCATGTAGGCGCTTTGCTGGTCGGCGCCTGCCAGGCGGAGGGCCAGGCCAAAGAGCACCACCCCCAGGCCGCCGAGGAGCCAGAGGCGAGTCGCCCGTGGTGGAGCAGTCCGCCGACGTTCGGACTCCGTGGACTCGGTCCTGTCCTCCTCCGGGCGAACACGAGTTAGCGTCACGACCAGAGGCCGGTCCTCACCGAGGGAGTCGTCGACGACGAAGGTCTCATCCGAGAGGTGACACTCGCGAGAGTCGACGCGCGCCTCGGCCCCGTCCGAGGCTCACGGCGTGGCGCTCGTCACGTAGACGGCGTATTGCCACGGCTTGCCAAAATCTGCCAGGTACAGCCGCTCGTCCTGCTCGCGCGCGGCACGATGCACGGGGTCTGGATCGTTGGGCCCGCCAATCCCTTGCAGCGCATGCTGCAGATCAGGATCGAACGGCCCGCCAGGTGCGAAATTGGGCGTCCCCGCCACGACCGGTACCACCGTCGATGTCGGCGCCGCCGTAGTCGTGGCGGCCGCCGGCTGCGACGTTGCCGCACCCGCAGCGACCGGTGGCGTCACCTCCGCAGGCTGAGACGTAGCCGATCCAGCCACTGGCGTCGTGGTCGGAGTGGCCTGAGAGGTGGTCACCTGCGCAGCCACAGGTTGCGTATCAGGCGCAGGCTCAGACGTAGGCGCTTGCGCAGCCACTGGCGCCTGAGTCTGCGACTCCCCACTGGCCACGACCGGCGACTGCGCCAGCATCGCCAGCTTGCTCTGATCCAGCGTCGACCAGTCGTCATCCAGAATCCCGCCCGTATCGCCAGAATCCGGATTCCACGCCCAGTACGTGTAGCTCACGTCGTTGGTGCGCAGAAAGTCGACCAGGCTGCGCTGCCACACGCCTTCGGGATCCGACCCGGTCGAACGCCCGCCGAACTCGCCGACGAGCACCGGCGCAATGTCGCCCTGCACCAGGTACGCCCAGTGCGCCAGCCAGATCCCAGGCAGGTTGACAGGAAAACTCGGCGCGTCGAACCACCTCTGCTGGTACACGCCGGGCCCATAGTCGTGCGGCGAGTAGACCAGCTTGTCGGGCGCGCTGAGCTCCACCGGCGCCTCGTGCGCACCTTCGAGATTGCCGCCCCACCAGTACCAGTCGTCGCCGTAGTGCTCGATGCCCTCGACCAGAATCAGCCAGTCGGGATTGACGGCCAGAATCGCGTTGCCAGCGCGCTCTGCGGCCAGACGCCAGTCGGTTGCCGGGTTGCCGTCGCCCCAGGTCGCCGCCCCGTGCGGCTCGTTGTGCAAATCGGCCCCGATCACCGTCGGATTGCCCGCGTAGCGCTGGGCGAGCATCACCCAGTCCTGGATCCACTGCGATTCGGGGACATCGTTCGAATACCACAGGTCGGTCTGGCCCGCCGCCGTGGGTCGATGCCGATCGAGGATCACAGACATCCCCCGCTGCCCGGCGGCGGCGATGATGCGGTCCATCACCTGCAGACCGGTGAGCCCCTGCAGGTCGGGGTTCTGCTGGTAGTTGATGTTCTGCGGCATGCTGCTCGACTGCAGCAGTTGATTGCTGTACGGCAGCCGAATGGTGTTGAAGCCAGTCGCCGCCATCTGGTCGAGCATGTCGCCGTAGTTGCGCGCCCACAGGCCGTGCGGGGCGAACGCGTCGGTCTCGAGCCCGAACCAGTTGACGCCGGTGATGCGCACCTCGTTGCCCTGCGCGTCGAGCAATCTGGCGCCCGAGGTGTGCAGGTAGCCCGTTGAAGCGGACTGCGCCAGGACGGTCCGAGGCAAAGCCAGGAGCGACGTCGCCGTCAGCAGTAGCAGACAGAGCGACAGTGCGGGACGCCCCATGACCTCCAACTTAACGAGGCACTTCCAGCGGGTGTCACGAAAGCGCTACAGGCCCACGCGGACTTTGTGCACAAATGCACGCATTCTCAACTCGCGCTGAAGCGTTCGGGTCCGAACTGCGCAAGCTCTACCAGGTGCGCCCCGTGCAGGATGTGCTCAGCCACGCGCCGGCCGGTCAATGGGCCCAACAGAACTCCGTTGCGATAGTGAGCGGTTGCAACACACAATCCTTCGAGTCCCGGCGCCCAGCCGACGATCGGAAAGCGGTCCGGCGCCGCCGGCCGCAGGCCCGCCCAGAAGCTGTCCACCGAAAACGCGCCTGCCGCCGGCACGATTTCGAGGGCTGCCTCGGTCAGCCGATTGAAGCCGGCCAGCGTCGGCCGCACGTCGTAGTTGCCCTCTTCCTCGGTCGCGCCGAGCACGATCTCCCCGTCGGGCCGCGGCACCAGGTAGCACTCGCCACCCCAGATCACCCGGCGCGGCGCGCGGCCCAGCCCGCGCAAGCTCAGGATCTGGCCCTTCACGGGGACGACGGGCAGGCTCAGCTCGAGCCG
>JAFAWJ010000297.1 GCA_019242065.1 Chloroflexota bacterium | reverse complement strand
ACCCGAAGACGGGGCTTCAGGGCAAATTCAGCGGCGAGTACGTGGTGGCGGCGTGTCTGCTCGACGGACGCGTGGGCCTGTCGACCTTCTCAGATCAGGCCGTCTGCCGCGCCGAGGCCCAGGACCTGCTGGAGCGCGTCAGCATCGCGACGCGCGCGGTCCCACCGTTCGGCGCCGCCGAGTACGACCACGCCTACGCGACGCTGGATGTCACCCTGCGCGATGGCAGCACGCTGCGCGAGCGGTGCGACGTTCCCAATGGCGACGCCCGCGCACCGCTGAGCGACGCGGAGCTCGAGGCCAAGTTCCGCGACTGCCTGGACTATGCCGGCGACGCCTGGGACGCCGACGACCTGCTCGCCCGCCTGCGCGACCTGCGCGACAGCGCGGACGTCGCCGACCTCTTCAGGCAATCCACTCCGTGACGCGTCGCACGTCCCCATACGGATCGGGGCCGATGGGCGACACGTCCAACCACGTGACCCCCGCCGCCTTGTAGGCGGCGATGCGGTCGCGCACGAAACCCTCGCTCCCAACCAGCGAGAGGCCGTCCAGCATCCCCTGGGGGACCACCGCCTCGGCCTCTTTTTTGCGCCCGCTGAGATACAGCTCCTGGATCTCGGCCGCCTCACGCTCGTAGCCGTACTGGCACGCCAGGTCGTTGTAGAAGTTCTTCTCGCGCGCGCCCATGCCGCCAATGTACAGGGCCAGGTGCGGCCGCTCGCGGTCGCGCAGGTGCTCGAGGCCGTCGCCGATCGCCAGCTGGCCACCCGCGACGATCTGCAGCTCACCCAGGGCCGGGTCGCGTTTGGCAAAGCCCTGACGCAAGGCTTTGCCCCAGATCGTGTCCGCGCGCTCCGGGAAATAGAAGATCGGCAGCCAGCCGTCGGCCAGTTCCGCGGTGAGCTCCACGCTGCGGTCGCCGAGAGAGGCCAGATAAATCGGGATACGCTCGCGCACCGGATGCGACGAGATCTTCAGTGCCTTGCCCAGGCCCGTCCCGCGGTCAGGCGGCAGCGGCAACGTGTAGGCCTTGCCGTGGTACTCGACGACGTCGCGGCGCCAGACCATGCGGCAGATCTCGATGATCTCGCGCATGCGCTGAATGGGCTTGTCGTAGACCACGCCGTGGAAGCCCTCGATGACCTGCGGGCCGGATGCGCCGAGGCCGAGGACCGCGCGACCGCCAGAGAGCTCGTCCAGGCCGGCCGCCGTCTGAGCGAGCAGCGCGGGCGTGCGCGAGTAAATCGGCAAAATGCCCGACCCCAACTGCACCCGCTCGGTCTTGGCCGCGAGATAGCCCAGGCGCGAGACGGCGTCGAAGCTGTACGCTTCGGCGACCCACACCTGCTCGACGCCCGCCTCTTCGAGTTTGACGACACGCTCGGCAACCTTGACAAAGTTGTCGCCGTAGCCCAGCCGACTGGAAAGTCGCATCAGCAAGTCCCCCGAAACAGTCCGCCGTCCACCAGCAGGTCCATCGCCCGCCGAGCGTACCAGAGCGCGTCGCGGCTACGAGTTGCGCCAGAGGCGCTCGTAGTGCCAGTAGTTTTCGTACACGACCCGCAGGTACATCTGGGTTTCTTCGAACGGAATCTGCTCGACCAGCAGGTCGGGATCGTCGCCATAGTGGCGGATCCAGGTGTTGACGTTGCCGCCGCCGGCGTCGTAGGCGGCGAGGGTGGGAAACACCTCGCCCTTGAACTCACCCAGCAATTGCGACAGGTAGTACGAACCAAACTCCACGCTCACCGACGGCTTGAACAGGTCCTCTAACTCGAAGTCGGGGTCGCCCACGTGGCTGGCGATGTTGCGCGCCGTCGTCGGCACGACCTGCGTCAGCCCCCTGGCCTGGGCGCCCGACTGCGCCCGCGGATCGAACGCGCTCTCCTGGCGAATCACGGCCAGCATCAACAGCGGGTCGATGTGGTACGCCGTCGCCTGCTGCGCCACGATGTCGCCCCAGCCCGCCGGGTAGACCTGCTTCTGCAGCGCCCGCGGCATGCCCTCCAGGGCGACCAGGTCGCGCATCTGCTTGCCAATCTTCAGCGTCAGCTCCGGCAGGTCGTGCGCGGTCGTCCAGTCGGCCACCGCGCTCATGTGGGCCACGTCCTTCGTCTGCGCATACTGGCCGACGACTCCGTCGACCTCCCAGCCCGCCTCGGTGGCCAATCCCAGGTTCAGGAGCGTCGCCGCCCGACGCATCGCCGGCAGTGCATTGACGTCGCTGGTCACCTGCCGAGCCGTCAAGTTCTGCGCGGCCAACCAGTTGTCGCGCTCCTGGACCTCCGAAGGCCCCGCCGCAAGCCACGCCGCGCTGTCGGGCACCGACGCCGCACTGAGCGAGCCGTCGACCTGATCCTGGGCGCGCAACCCGTAATAGCTCTCGGGCGCGGCGGCCGCCGCATGTTTGAAGGCGTCCTGCGCCTCGGCCGAGCCATCCGGCAGGGCTCGGCCAAGCCAGTACTCCAGCTGTGCCTGCAACTCAGGCGCTTGTGGCCCACTGGCCACGCCCGACTGCCAGGCAGCCAGCGCTCCCTGCTGATCGCCGCGCACGAAACGCGTGAAGCCGACGTGGAACAGCGCCTCCGCGGCGCGCTCCGGCGCAACCGCCGCCATCTGTTGATAGTCAGCCTCGGCGCTCGCTTCGTCGCCGTCACGCTCGTCCAGTTGGCCGAGGCGCAGCAGCGCACCGCCCGCATCGGGCACGCCCGCGTCGGCCACCGACTGCAGGCCCGCCCGCGCGTCGTACTCGTCGCCCAGCTTCAGCAGTGCCTCGGCGCGACTGACCTGCGCCGCGCCCCAGTCCGGACTGGACGCATCGACCTGGTCGAATTGCACCACCGCGGCCGAATACTGCTTGGCGTCCAGGCGCACGGTGCCAGCCTCGAGTGGGCTGATGCTGTCGTCGAGCCCCATCTCGACCAGCGCGTCCAGCGCGCCGGGCCCGCGTGCCTCCTTCGGGTACTCGAGCACGATCTGGCGAAAGCGGTCGCCAGCCAGGCTCGTCTGGCCCATCGCGCGGGCGATCGTGGCGGTGGTGAACAGCATCTCGGCTGTATACGCCGGGGTACCCGCCAGCGCCAGGCTGCGGTTGTACGCGTCCAGTGCGTCCTGCTGGCGGCCGAGGGCGAGGTCAGCCTCCCCGGCGCGCTCGAGCGCCTCAATCTGTGTCAGTCGCGGTCCGCCGCCGTCGATGCCCAGGGCAGCCGTTGCCGCCGAGAGCTCGGTCGACCACTGGTGCAGTTGCGAGGCGCACTGCGCCCGCTGTAAGGCGGCGTACGGCCCGATCACATCCGAGCTGGAGGCCGCCAGAAAGGCATCCAGCGCCCGCAGCGCACCCGTACAGTCGCCGGCGGAGCGCCGAATCTGTTCGAGCGCAAAATACGCGTTGGCGGTCTGGTCCGTGTTCGGGTACTCGTTGAACAGTTGCTGGACGAGCGCCTCGGCGGTCTTGGAATCGCCAGCGGCGAGCGCGGCGCGCGCCTGCAGCAGCATCGCGCGCGGGGCGACGCTGGAGTCCTGTTTGGCCAGATCCGCGTAGTACTGCTGAG
>JAFAWJ010000010.1 GCA_019242065.1 Chloroflexota bacterium | reverse complement strand
AACGTCGGGGCGCCCAAGAATATCCCGTACTACCCCAGCTCGCCAGCCTACGATCTGGCGGCCGATCAGCACTACACGTTCGACCTGGACAAAGCAAAGTCGCTGCTGGATTCCGCTGGACTCTCCAACCTGACGATGGACTTCAATATCAATTCCACCAGCGATGCGACGGAATGGTCGGCGATCTCCCAGATCTACCAGGCCGATCTGGCAAGGATCGGCATTAACATCAATATCCGGCCGTTTGACAACCCGACGATCGGTTCGATGTTGTCCGCCGTCAGCTACAACGGCATCGCGGCGGGGACGTCCACGGTGGGCCACTTGCACGCGGGCGTGCTGTCGGCGAGTCCCACTTTTGGGTACACGAGTAATCGAGCCGGCTTCAAGCCGGACGACTTCAAGCCGATCGACTACGCCATTCTGACGGAGATTGATCCCGCCAAACAGCAACAAGCCTACGCGGACTGGCGCAACTACTTTCTGGATCAGCAGTGGGCGATGGTGGTCACCTCCAAGCGCCCGCGCGTGGCGACGAGCACGCAGGTGCACGGTATTGGCTACACGCGTGCTGAGAAGCTCTACTACGACGAAACCTGGCTCGGCTAAGCGATCGCGGACGGGTCGCGTGCCGTCGTCCGCGCAATGGAACTGTGCCAGAGGCGTAACACCACCGCCGGCTGAGCACGCTACAATGCGCCTCGGCAAGGGGCGGCGGAGGCAACCTCACCCGGCGATTGACAAGCCTGAGCTACAGACGGGGGAAACGACAGCGCATGACTCCACACCGGCCAATTGGCATTACGATCATCGCCATCCTCGCAGGCATCGCGACCATTCTCGCGGCGATTCATACGCTCCAGTACCTGCATATTTTGCCGTTCTTCATCGGCTCGATGGCCTTCTTCGGCTTCGACCTGTGGGGCGCGCTATTGTGGGCGCTGATGACGCTGATCTATGCCTGGGTGGTCGTTCAGTTGTGGAACGTCAATCCCCAGGGGTGGATGTTCCTGGTCATTCTCTCTGCGCTCAACATCATTCTCGACGTTCTCTCGATTCTCGGTGCGACCACCGTGTCGGCGGTCCTGCCGTCGATTGTGATCAACGCCATCGTGCTGATCTACTGTCTGACGCCAGGCATCAAGCGCGCCTTCGGGACGGAGGCGGTCGGCGCCGCCTGATCGGTCGTACTGGTTGCGAACCAAGAGGCTCTTAGCGTTCGGCCTGGCGCTGCTGCCCGTACTTATGGGCAGCTCGGCGTTTGCGGCGAGTGACGCCCCCGTCTTTCGTGGTCAGCCCTCGGCGCTGTCCTCGGCTGAGGTCCAGCGCCTCGCCGACAACGCGGACAAGCGCTCGATCATCGTCCTGAAAGACCAGCACCCGGAAGCGCCGCCCCGCATCGCCAGCGGCCAACGCGGCCAGGCAATCGACAGTGACCAGGCGCCCATTCGCAGCGAGCTGGGCCAACTGAATACGTCTGACGTCAAGAGCTTTCACGTGGTCAACGCCGTCGCGGCCACCATCTCCGACGCCGAGATCGACCGACTCTCCAGCAACCCGGCCGTCCAGGCCGTCGTGCCCGACATGGTGCGGCATCTGACCGTGCACAGTGTCTCCGGCACCGGTGGCGGCGCCGCAGTCCACGCTCCACAGTCCGGCGCGACCTCACCGCAGCAGCCGATCTGCCCGCCCGACCCGAAGACACCGCTGGTCGAGCCAGAAGCTCTCCAGGTCATGAACGTCGAGTTCCAGCCAGGCAGTACGCAGCCTGCCGCGCACGACCTGGTCGACGGGACGGGCGTCAAAGTCGGCATCATCGCCGATGGGCTCGATCCGAACGATCCCGACCTGCAGCGCAACGGACATTCCATCGTCTTCGACTTCCGGGATTTCAGCGGTTACGGCAACGACGCCCCGACTGACGGCCGCGAGGCATTTCTGGATGCCGGCGCCATCGCGTCTCAGGGCGTGCAGAGCTACGACCTGAGTGGCTTCGTCAATCCCGCACATCCGTTGCCGGTCGGCTGCAACATCCAGATCCACGGGGTCGCCCCCGGCGCGACGCTGGCCGTCATGAACGTGGCCGGCTCGGCCGCCGGCTTCTTCAACTCGCAGATCATTCAGAGCATCGAATGGGCGGTGGACCAGGACAAGGTCGACGTGCTCAACGAGTCCATCGGCGGCAATCCCATCCCCGATACCCGCGACGACCCGGTCCAACTGGCCAACGAGGCGGCGGTCGCCGGCGGAGTCGTGGTGGTCGCGAGCGCTGGAGACTCCGGACCAACCAACACCCTCGACTCGCCGGCCACCAACAGCAGCGTCATCGCCGTCGCGGGCACGACCACGCTCCAGGTCTATCGGCAGACAACTCGTTACGACACGCAGTTGTCCGAGGGCGGCTGGCTGTCGAACAACATCAGCGCGCTGAGTTCCGCCGGCACTTCGGAGTTCGGCGCGCGCGGTCCAGACGTGGCGGCGCCCGGTGATCGTGGCTGGTCGCTGTGCAGCACCAATACCGCCCACTTCTTCGGATGCGCCGACATCGATCATGGCGACAACCCACCGCCGATCTGGGCGGCAGGCGGCACCAGCATGGCGTGCCCGTTGACCTCGGGTACCGCCGCGCTGGTGATCCAGGCCTACGCCCAGACCCACAAGGGTGCACATCCGACGCCGGACCTCGTCAAACGCATCATCGTCAGCACTGCCGACGACCTGGGTGCCCCTGCCGATCACCAGGGCGCCGGCCTGGTCAACTCACTCAAGGCCGTCCAGCTGGCCGACTCGGTCCCGGGCGGAGGCCAGGGCAACACGCTGCTGCTGGATCGCCCGAATCTCATCGCGACGACCCCCGCGGGCGACCACCCGAGGCTGTCCGTGCAGGTCACCAATACCGGCACCGGCCCGCGTACGCTGCAGCCAGGTGTCGTGGACCTGAGCGGCACGCCCGTCTCCAGGGACACTGGCGCCGTTTCGCTCTCCAGTGCGTCCCCGAGTTTGATCGACGGCGAAGGCAACACGGACTACTTCGCCCTTCATCACTTCAGCGTGCCACCGGAGGTCGACTATCTCAACGGCGACATCACCTGGGACGCCGCCGACACCTCGACCGCGGCCTTCGAGACGCTGTTCGACCCGGCGGGACGGGTCGCCGGCTACTCGCTGCTCGGCTCCGACGAGAGTGGACACGGCCACGTCGAGGTCCGCCAGCCGATGGCCGGCACCTGGACCGCGGCGATTTTTACCGTCGACAACTCGGCCGTCTACTCGGGCTCGGTCAAGTTCGCCTATACGACGCTGCGTTTCGAAGACGGCGGTTCGGTAACGCCGTCCACAGTCAGGCTGGACCCCGGTCAATCCGCCACGCTGCACGTCGACGTGAGCGGAGCCAACGCTCCGGGCGACCACATCCGCACGCTGCGACTGTCCACCGGCGGCAGCGACGACGGGAGCCTGCCTATCATCGTGCGGACGCTGGTGCCGATTGACGCCCGCAGCGGAGCATCTGTCTCTGGCACGCTGACCGGTGGTGGCAATGTCTACAATGACGGCCAGCGACTGTCGTATCAGTTCGACGTCCCCGACAATGAGCCCAGTCTGAACGTGGCCGTCAGGCTGCGCGATCCCAACTACGACGTCCGGGCATTCCTGACGGACCCCGATGGCGAGCCAGTCGACATCCAGTCGACCGCGTTGTTCGACGCCAACGACAACGTCGACGGCTTTGGATCCGACATCCAGGTATTCCGACGCACGCCGAGCCCCGGACGGTGGACGCTGTCGCTCGTCGTCTACGGGCCAATCGACGGCGCCAGTCTGAGCGAGCCCTTCACCGCCCGCCTGGACTTCGCCGCGCCGCAGGTCACCGCCAGCGGCATACCCGACGCGAGGGACACGGTGCTGGTGGCCGGCAAGCCAGTCACCGCCACGATCAGCATCAAGAACACCGGGACGGTCGCCAAAGACTACTTTGCCGACGCGCGGCTCGGCGGCACCGTCTTCCAGATGCTGCTCGGCAACGACACGGTGAATGTCGGTTTGCCGCTGTCGCTGGCGGCCCAACCCAACTGGCTGGTTCCACCGGGCACGCGGCGGCTGGTCATGGTCGCCCAGGGCAGCGCGCCGATCGTCGGCGAGCTGGTGGCGGCCAATGGCGATCCCGACGTCCTGGGAGTCCAGCAGCCAGACAACCGTACGGTCGCGCAGTTGCGCGCGGAGGAGATCGCCCCCGGGTTCTTCGTTGGCCTGCCCGAGGCACAGGGCCCGTTCACCGCCACCGGCGTCGCACCCGGCACCAGGGTCAACCTGGCCGGCCTGGCGCTGACCAACCCGTTCGATAGCGCGATCGTCGCCGACTCAGGCGACGTGTGGGCTCAGAGTGTCAACGCCAACGCCGCGTATTCGCCACTGACGCTCGCTCCCGGCCAGACGGGCAAGATCACCTTGACCATCACCCCTGCCGCCGAGAGCGGTACGCAGGTTCAGGGCTTCGTCGGCGTCGATACGTTCAACCTGGATACGGACTCCGGCGATGAGCTGATCGACCTTCCCTACGCCTATACGGTGCGCTAACCGCGGTCGGCGCGGGGTTCGCGCGGGAGGCCGAGCACCCGCTCGCCGATAATGTTCTTTTGAATTTCCGACGAGCCGGAGTAGATCGTCCCCGCGCGTGAGCGGAGGAAGTTGTACACCCACGTCCCGTCGATGTCGTCGAGTGCTTCGGGACTCAGCGCGAGATCCGGCGCCAGGTCCTCCAACTGACCGAAAGGCCCCAGGATCGACTGGATCATCTCCTGGTGGCGCTTGTCCATCTCACTGTAGAAGAGCTTGTCGATCGACGACTCTGGCCCGGGCCGCTCGCCCTTTTCCGCCCGCGATAGCAGCCGCAGCGTGGCGCTGTGCAGCACCTCGACCTCGACCAGCATCTGGCCCAGCTTCTGGCGAACCACCGGATCGTCGATCGCCGATCCGCCATTGCGCGAGGTCTGGTGGCACACGTCGATCAAGCGCGACAGCCCGGTCTGATGGTGAATCACGCGCCCGAGCAGTCCGCCGCCGCGCTCGAAGCCCAGCGTTGTCTGCGCCAGTTGCCACCCCTGACCCTCGGCGCCGATCAGGTTCTCCGCGGGTACCTTGACGTTGTCGAAGAACACCTCGTTGAACTCGGCGTTGCCGGTGATCTGCTTGAGGGGGCGCACCTCGACCCCGGGCGCGTGCATGTCGAAGATGAAGTACGAAATGCCGCGGTGCTTGGGCACCTCGGGATCGGTGCGTGCCAGCAGAACCGCGAAATCGGCCAAGTGGGCCGAGCTCGTCCAGACTTTCTGGCCGTTGACGATGTAATACTCGCCGTCCTCGAAGCTCTCTTTGATGGCGCTCGTGCGCAGGCCCGCCAGGTCGGAGCCAGCGTTCGGTTCCGAGTACAGCTGGCACCAGATCTCTTCGGCGGTCAGGATCTTCGGCAGATAGCGACGCTTCTGCTCTTCGGTACCGTGGACGATGAGGGTCGGGCCGATGAAGCCAATGCCGAGACCGTTCACGCCGCCGGGCGCGTTGAGCCGAGCCATCTCCTCACCCACGATGGCCTGCTCGATCGGACGCGCTTCCCAACCGCCGTATGCCTTTGGCCAGCCCATCCCGATGAAGCCAGCGTCGTACAGCTGGCGGTGCCAGGCGCGCCGCTCCTCGTGCGTATGCTGGGGACCAGGCTTGTTGTGGTCGAACCAATCGCGGACTTTGCGTCGGTAAGCTTCGTCTTCGGCCGAGTAGCTCAGGTCCACGCGCAACTCCTTTGGAGCGTTTCGTGGCGTAGCTTACCAGGCTATCTGGTGCAGGCAGCTCGAACTTCGTCGGCGATGAGGACGCGGATGGTCACTCAGGAGCGATGCTCGCGGTACCAGCGTTCCGCGCCCGGGTGCAGCGGCACGTCAAGCGGCGTCACCTCCGTATCGTCGCCCAGCGTCTGCGCTCCGCCGAACGTGCCTTCCTCCCACGGAATCTCTTCGGCCCGCCGCGCGATCGCCTCGCACACGCGGTAGGCGACGTCGTCGGGCAAGGCCGCTCGGGTGTACAGTGGCCAGCCGCTGTAGTCGATCACCTGCACGTCGCGTTCCTGCTTCAACTCCGGAAACCGCGCCCTGGGCAGGACCGCCGTCCGCCAGCCGATGGCCCGCATGCGCGCAAGGATGTCCGGCTCGAGCTCGAGCACCTGCATATCGTGGGCAAGCGCGGTCGGCAACCAGCCGCGGATGCCCTCGTCGAAGACCAGGTCCACCGAACCGGCCGTGATCTCGGCCAATCGGCGTCGGTCGCCCGGCGGGCCGTTGAGTTGTTGGCTGCCACCCCAGGTGGTGAAAGACGCCAGCTCCAAGCCGTACATCGGCAGCAACTGATCGAGGAGCACGCGCGTGGAGTGCGTCGCGTCCTCGCGGATCGACACGCGCACGGCTAACTGCCGTCGAGCGACGTCCGCGAGCGAGTTCACGCCCAGGCGCCGGTGCGCGGCGATGACGAAGCGGTCCCAGGACGGATACGAGGCGATCACCCGCACCGGCAACGGCTCGCGG
>JAFAWJ010001169.1 GCA_019242065.1 Chloroflexota bacterium | reverse complement strand
CCGATGGACTGCGCGTCGAGGCCCTGCCTGCGCTCATTCAGCGCCACCGTCCCAAGCTCCTGTACTGCATGCCGACGTATCAGAATCCGACTGGTCGCAGCCTCAGTCTGGAGAAGCGGCACGCGCTGCTGCGCATCGCGGCCGCGCATGACCTGCCGATCGTGGAAGACGACTCGGCCGGGTTCTTCAACCTGGACGCCAGCGCCCCCACGCCGATGTCCCTCAAGGCCGACGATCACGCCGGCTACGTCATCCATCTCGGGACGTTCTCGAAGATCATCGCCGCCGGGCTGCGGCTGGGCTGGCTGGTGGCTGACCCGGCGGTGTTCGACAAGTTGGTCGCGGCCAAGTACGCCAGTGACCTGTCCTCGGACGCACTCGTCCAGCGCGCGGTGCACCGACTTCTCGTCGACGGGGCGCTGGAGGCGCATCTGCGTCGCGCGCGGGCCGAGTACCGCCGCCGCCGCGACGTCCTGGTCGAAGCGCTGGGCCAGCCCCAGACGCTGCCGCCCGGCGCGCGGTTCGGCCCGCCCGAGGGTGGCTTCAATCTCTGGTTGGAGCTGCCGCGTGAAGGGCCATCGTCTACGGAGCTCTTTCTGGAAGCGGTACGGCGCGGGGTGGCCTTCGTGCCCGGTCCATTCTTCTTCAGCGCCGGCGGTGGCGGGCCAGCCGCCTCGGCCGCGCTGCGCGGGCTGCGGCTGAGCTATTCGGCCCTGGCGCCAGACGCATTGCGGCGCGGCGTCGAATTGCTGAGCGACGCGCTGTGGGGGCTGGCGACTGGCTCGCGGCCCAGCGCGGCCGTCGTCTACTGAACCGTCGTCTAGTCGACGAGGGGCGACTGGCCGGGCGCCATGCTGCCGCTGATCAGGGTGTTGCCCGAGTCGTCGACGACCGTCAGCGTGATGTTCGCCTTCGGGTAGTACTGGCTCACCGCGATCAGCGCGGTCGCGACGGCAGTTTGCCGCGCCTGAGAATCGATCTGGCCAAGGCGTCCCGCGCTGTCCGTGCCCTGGATCGCCACGTCCGTCACGGAGCCGCTGTCGGCGCCTGGCGGAGACGTGGTGACCGTGACGGAGACACCTTGCAATAGCCCCTGGATAGCGACGACCACCGGTTGAGCCGCGGTGACCACGTTACTCACCACGGTAGCGCCAGCCACCGCGGTCGCCTGCGCACCAGGCAGGACGGTCTGGGCGGCCGTGATGGCGGTCTGGGCGGCCTCGATACTGTTGTTCGCGCCGCAGGCCGTTCCGCCCGCCAGGACGCCCAGGACCAGCAGGGCTCCAAGCCCCGACCGAGCGGCGCGTTGACGGCCCGTCATCACGCCAAAGATAATCGGCCCCTGAGGTTCACCCGGTAAAGCATCATCATGCAGCTTGTTGCCAACCAGCAGCTGGTCAAAAACCGGGTGCGCCTGGGTCTGGTTTTTCACTTCGGAGCGATGGCCGTCCTCATCGGCGGCGCCGTGCTCTCGACGCAGCTGGACCCCGCGCGTCAGATCGCCTGGCAGACCTGGCTGGCGTTTGTGGCGGGCCTCGGCCTGTACACCCTCGGCCAGACGCAGCTGCGCCGCTGGGGACCTGGCAAGCGTCAGGAAGAGTCGCTCGGTCAGGCCATTCGGGGTCTGGACGATCGGTACAAGCTGTACGCCTTTCTGTCGTCGTCGCTGCCGGACTACATCCTGGTCAGCCCGGCGGGAGTGCAGGTGCTGATCACGCGCACCGACGGTGGTCAGATCTCGTGCGTCCGGGACAAGTGGAAGGCGTCGGGCTCGCGTCTGATGAGCTTGTTCGGTCCAGGGCTGGGCAACCCGTCGGCGGACGCGGCTCGCCAGTTACAGAAGCTGCGCGTGCTGCTCGAGCAGCAGGGCTTTCACGACGCGCCGACCTCGAGTGTGATCGTCTTTACCAATCCAAAGGTGCAGTTGCGCGTCGAGGGCGCCTCGTCCCCGATTACGCGCATCAAAGAATTGAAGGATGTCCTGCGCCGCATGGCCGGCAGGGGCACCAACGTCGCGCTGACGTCGTCTCGTATTCGCGATATTCAACGCATGTTCGACGCACGCATGCAGGCGGCCCACAGCTGGCGCTGATCCGCGCCGCCGTCATGTCGCGCGTTCTCACTCGTCGCTGGCTGATCGTCCTGATGTCGGCTCTGGCTGCCGG
>JAFAWJ010001125.1 GCA_019242065.1 Chloroflexota bacterium | reverse complement strand
GCTAGCTCAGCCTCGGGTCCCGAGGACAGGCGCACGCCCACGCGCACGCCGACCGGCGCCAGAATGTAGCGCCGCTCGCCATCCGCGTATTCGATCAGGGCGATGCGCGCCGAGCGATTCGGGTCGTACTCGATGGCGATGACTTTGCCGAGGACGCCGATCTTGTTGCGCTTCCAATCGATGATGCGATACAGGCGCTTGTGACCGCCGCCTCGGTGGCGGGTGGTAATGCGGCCGTTGTTGTTGCGACCGGCCGTCTTCTTGAGCGGCTGCGTCAGCGACCGTTCTGGTCGGCTCTTGGTGACCTCGTCAAAGGTCGACACGGACATGCCGCGCCGCCCGGGCGAGGTCGGTTTGTAGGTCTTAACTGGCATCAGACACCTTCGAAGAGGTCAAGCCGTTGTCCGGCTTTCAGGGTGACAATGGCTTTCTTCCACGAGCGCGTCATGCCGACGGACCGGCCGCGGCGTCGCTGCTTGCCTGGCACGTGCAGGATATTCACGTCGCTGACCACGACCTTCTTGTTGGCGAAGGCGGCTTCGACGGCGTGCTTGATCTGGATCTTGTTGGCGGTCGGCGCCACTTCGAAGATGTACTTGCCCTGGTCGCCAAGCGAGGTGCTCTTTTCCGAGACAACCGGCCGAACGATGGTGCTGAAGGCATCCAGGGTCATGCCCGCTCCTCCTCGGCCCCGATGGTGGCCGGCTTGAGATCAGAGGTGAGGGTGCGCGTGAGCTCGTCGATGGCCGCCTCCGCGAGAATCAGGCGCGGCATGCGCAGCGCGTCGAGCAAGTTGAGACCCGTGGGGGTCACCACGTGGACGTCTTCGAGATTCCTGGCCGCCCGCAGAACGGGATCGGACCGCTCGCCAAGAACGACCAGCGCCCCCGACGACGCGCCGAGAGTCGCCAGCGTCTCCAGGAGCACCTTCGTCTTCGGCGTCTCGAGCGTAAACGAGTCGACGATGGTCAGGGCCGCTTCGGCGGCGCGCGCCGACAGCACCGAGCGCATCGCCAGCCGGCGCATCTTCTTTGGCATGGCCTTGTCGTGCGAGCGCGGGTGCGGACCAAAAATAACGCCGCCGCCGCGGTAGTGCGGCGCGCGGCGGGAGCCTTGGCGGGCATAGCCAGTCCCCTTCTGGCGATATGGTTTCTTGCCACCGCCAGCTACCTCGCCGCGCGTGCGGGTATCGTGCGTGCCCTGGCGGGCATTCGCCTCCTGTGCCACCACCGCCTGGTGAACCACGGCCGCGTTCGGCTGAATACCGAACACGCGGTCATCCAGCTCGATCTCGCGCACCGCGCTGCCGCTGAGGTCGACGACGTTCGCCTTCACGATCAGTACTCCTCCAGCGGCTTTTTACGGATCATGACCAGTCCGCCGTTCGGTCCAGGGATGGCGCCGCGCAGCGCAACCAGGTTGCGTTCCAGGTCGACCGACAGAATCCGCAGGTTCTTGACGGTTACGCGCGCATCGCCGAGGTGACCCGCCATGCGCATGTTTTTGAAGGTGCGGCCTGGCGTCGTGCCCGAGCCGACCGAGCCCGAATGCCGCCAGCGGTCTGACTGGCCGTGGGTCTTGGGACCACCATGGAAGTTGTGGCGCTTCATGACGCCCGCGAAGCCCTTGCCCTTGGAGGTGCCGATGACGTCGACGATCTCGCCCTGGGCAAACATGCTGGCGTCGATGCGCGCGCCAAGCTCGAGGTCGTCCGTAGAGTCGGCGGGCACCTCGCGCATGGCCTCGAGCCCATTCCGATCGGGCAGGCCGGCCCGCTTGAGCTGGCCCCTCTGCGGCTTGTTGGGTCGCGGCTTGCTGCCGAAGCCCAATTGCACGGCCACGTAGCCGTCGGTCTCCGTTGTCCGCAGGTGGGTGATGAAGCACGGCCCGGCCTCGATCAGCGTCGAGGCGGTGACCACGCCGTTTTCGTCGAAGAGCCGGGTCATGCCCAGTTTTCGGCCTAAAAGCGCCCTGATCATAGTTTGATTTCGATATCCACGCCGGCGGGGACGTTCAGCCGCATCAGCGCATCCACGGTCTTTGAGGTTGGCTCCAGGACGTCGATCAGCCGCTTGTGCGTGCGCATCTCGAACTGTTCTCGGGAGTCCTTATCGATGAACGGGCTGCGGATCACCGTGAACCGCTCGATGCGCGTGGGCAGTGGCACGGGGCCAGCCACAACTGCCCCCGTGCGCTCGGCGGTCTCGACGATCTGCTGGGCTGACTGGTCCAGGATCTTGTGATCGAAGGCCTTCAGCCGAATTCGGATGCGCTGCTTTGGCATCGTTACTTGAGAATCTGGGTGACCGCGCCGGCGCCCACCGTGCGGCCGCCTTCGCGGATGGCGAAGCGCAGGCCTTCCTCGATGGCGACCGGCGTGATCAGCTCGATCTCCATCTGCACGTTGTCGCCGGGCATGACCATCTCCATCCCCTCCGGGATCTTGATCGTGCCGGTGACGTCCGTGGTGCGGATGTAGAACTGCGGCCGGTAGCCATTGAAGAACGGCGTGTGGCGCCCGCCCTCTTCCTTGGACAGGACGTACACCTCGGCCTTGAAGCGGGTGTGGGGCGTGATGCTGCCGGGCTTGGCCAGCACCTGGCCGCGCTCGACATCGGTCCGCTCAACGCCGCGCAGCAGGCAGCCCACGTTGTCGCCCGCCAGACCCTCGGTCAGCGTCTTCTGGAACATCTCGACGCCGGTCACGACGACGCGTCGGGTGGTGCCGAAGCCGATGATCTCGACCTCTTCGCCGGTCTTGATCTTGCCGCGCTCGATACGGCCGGTGACGACGGTGC
>JAFAWJ010000754.1 GCA_019242065.1 Chloroflexota bacterium | reverse complement strand
GCGTGTCGCCGGCGACCCAGCGCGACTCGGGGCCGCTCGGTGCCTTCAACAACAACGGCTTTTTTGGCCCAGCCTTCGGATCGGTAGCGCTGGGCATTGCCCACGCCAGCCTGGCAGCGATTGTCGACTTTGCGGCGGGGAAGGTGCCGCGCGGCATGGACCGCTCGATTCGAGAGAGCGCCACGGTGCAGCTGTCCGTAGCGCAAGCGCACGCGCGACTGGCGGCGGCGCGCGGCTACCTGCACGACACACTGGCCTCGGTGTGGGACTCGGCGGTCGCCACGGGTGCGGTGACGCTGGACCAGCGGGTAACGCTGCGGCTGGCCGCCACGCACGCGACCCACGAGGCGGCCGCGGTGGTGGACACGGCGTACACGCTGGCGGGCTCGAATGCGATCTTCGAAAACCGTCCGTTCGAGCGACGGTTCCGCGACGTGCACGCAGTGACGCAACAGGTGCAGGCGCGGCGCGCGCACTACGAAAACGTGGGCGCCTACCTGCTGGGCCTGCCGCCGACGCTGGGTTTCATCTGAGCCACACCGCCCCGGATCGCGAGCCTGGTAATATCTCTGTCACAGATAGAGATGTCTACACTTCTCGTTGATCCCTCCCCGCCGCCAGCCGCTGGCAGCCTGACCTCCGAGCTCGCCAGAGTGCTGTCCCGCATCGGCCGTGGGCTGCGCTACCACACTCGCGCCGAACGCGAAGCCCTCGACATCACCCAGTCCGAGGGCGAGCTGTTGCGGCTGCTCGACCGTCGGCCCGGCATCCGCGTCCACGACGCGGCCTCCGAACTGGGCATCGCCTCCAATTCCGTCAGCACGCTGGTCAAGCAACTTGCCCGTGCCGGGCTGCTCGAACGCACCGTCGATCCTCAAGACGGCCGCGCCGCGTGTCTGCGCCTCAGCCCGTCTGGGAGCGAGTGGGTCACCCAGCTCGGCAACGCGCGCGAACAAACCATCGATCACGCGCTGGCCTCGCTGGATCTGACCGATCGCGAGCAGCTCGAGGCGGCAATTCCGGCCATGAAGCGTCTGGCCAAAGCCATATCCAAGTCTTATCCAGGTGGGTCTATGCAATGAAGACGCTGCTCCAGATCGCGCCCTACTACTCCAAGTATCGGCTGCTCCTGGGCCTCGGCTACATCTCGGTCATCGGCAACGCATTTTTCAACTTGCTGGTGCCGAGCCTGATCGGCCTTGCCGTCGACCAGGGCGTGACCGATCAAAACGTCCAGAAGCTGATCGAGTACAGCGTGCTGATCGTCATCGCCAGTGCGCTGCGCGGCCTGTGCGCGTTCGCCCAGAACTACCTGGGTGAGACCGCCGCGCAAGGCGGCAGCTACCAGCTGCGGCGCGCGCTGTACCAGCACGTGCAACAGCTGTCGTTCAGCTTCCACGATCAGGCGCAAACTGGCGACCTGCTGACGCGCTCCATGTCCGACGTGGAGCAGCTCAAAAACTTCACCGGCCGCGGCATGCTGATGATCTTCAACCTGCTGCTGCTGGTGGTCGGCGTGTCGATCGCGCTGATCGCCATGAACTGGAAGCTGGCAATCCTCTCGTTCTTCATCCTGCCACTGCTGTACTGGCGCGCCGCGTGGTTCAGCAAGGCGATGCGTCCCCTGTTCCGCCAGATTCAGGACCAGGTGGCGGTGGTCGCGACGCTCGTCCAGGACAACGCGGCTGGGGCGCGGGTGGTCAAGGCGTTCGGCCAGGAGCAGCGCGAGATCGAACAGTTCGATCGCGAGAACGAAAACCTGTACCAACGCTACTACGTCTCGACGCGTATCCAGTCGTTCAATACGCCGCTGCTGAACTTCATCGCCAACGGCGCGACGATCGTCCTGCTGTGGGTTGGTGGCCTGCTGGTGATCAACAACCAGCTGACGATTGGTGAGCTGGTGGCGTTTTACGCATATTTGCTGCAGATCATCGGCCCGGTCCGCCGGGGTGGGTTCCTGATGTCGATGGCCTCGCGCGCGGCGGCGTCTTCCGAGCGCATCGTCGAGGTGCTCGACACGCCGATCGCCGTTGCCAGCCCGCCGGATCCGGTTCCGCTGCCGGCGCTGCGCGGTGAAGTCGAGTTCGACCACGTCAGCTGTGAGTACCACCCGGGCCGGGCCGTGCTCGAGGGCGTCACCTTCAAGGTCGACCCCGGGCACACGATCGCCCTGGTCGGTGCGACGGGTTCGGGCAAGACGACCGTCGCCAACCTGATCCCACGCTTCTACGACGTGAGCAAGGGTCGCGTGCTGATCGACGGCGTCGACATTCGTCAGGTCAGCCTGAACGAGCTGCGGCGTCAGATCGGCATCGTCATGCAGGAGACCACGCTGTTCTCCGGCACCATCCGCGAAAACATTTCCTTCGGTCGTGCCGACGCCACCGAGGAGGACATCGACTGGGCGGCCCGCTCGGCACGTGCCGACGAATTCATCAAGCGCCTGCCTCTGGGCTACGACACGCTGGTCGGCGAGCGCGGCGTGTCACTGTCGGGCGGCCAGAAGCAGCGCGTGGCCATCGCCCGGGCGCTGCTGATGAATCCGAAAATCCTGATCCTCGACGAATTCACCTCGGCCGTGGATGCCACCACCGAGCGGCTGATCCGTGCGGCGCTGGTCGACCTCATGCGCGGGCGAACCACCTTCGTCATCGCCCACCGTTTGTCGACGGTGCGCGCGGCCGACACCATCCTGGTGCTCAAGGCAGGCAAGCTAGTGGACCAGGGCTCGCATGAAGAGCTGCTGGAGACCAGCAGCGTCTACCGCGAGATCCACTCCAGCCAGTTGGCGGAACCCAACGAGGTGCCGGCCATCACGCAGGCGGTCGACGAGGAGCTCGTCGACGAAGCCGAAGAAATGCTGTCCGAAAAGGAGCTCGTCTCATGATGATGGGCGGGGGCGGCGGCGGCGGCATGGGCGGGGGCATGGGCCTCAATCGAGGCGGCATGGGCCCGGGCATGCTCAACAACGTCGCGGATGTCGACGGCGCCGTCTACGACCCGCACATCACCAAGCGCGCGCTCACCTACGCCCGGCCGTTCCGCGGCAGCATCACCTTCGCGCTGGTCATGACGTTCGCCCAGGCCGCGCTGCTCACCATCGGCCCGGTCTGGGTCAAGGTTGCCATCGACAACTACGTCTCCACTGGCAACTACGTCGGCATGACCGTGTTCCTGGGCCTGACCTTGCTGGCCTACTTCGGGTCGTTCCTGGCCAACTGGGCCCAGTTCTGGGTGATGACCAACGCCGGCCAGCGCATGCTGCAGTCCATGCGCGGCGACATGGTCCGCCACATTCAGAAGCTGCCGCTGCAGTACTTCGACAACACGCCCGCCGGCGTGGTCGTCTCACGCGTCATCAACGACGTGCAGACCGTCAACGACCTGCTCAGCAACGGCATCATCCAGGCCCTGAGCGACGTCCTGACGCTGATCTTCACCGTCGTCGTGATGGTCTACCTGGCACCCAAACTGGCGCTGGTCACCTTCTCGGTCATGCCACTGATGGTGATCGCGGTCTGGATCTTCACCGAGAAGGCCAAGGTCGCCTATCGCCGCTCGCGTATTACGATCGCCACGCTCACCGGCGAGTTCGCCGAGTCCTTCGCGGGCGTGCGGGTCGTGCAGGCCTTTGCCCGCGAGGATGCCAGTTTCGAGCAGTTCGACACACTCAACGAAGACAACCGCGTGGCCAACATCAAGGCCAACACGCTGTCGTCGATGCTGCTGCCGATCGTCGAGCTGTGCAACGCGGCAGCCACCGTGGCCGTCATCGCCTATGGCGGCTGGCTGATGGTCAACGGCAGTGAGGTGACCCTCGGCATCCTGGTTGCCTTCCTGGCCTACGTCACGCGCTTCTTCCAGCCGATCCGCACCCTGACCCAGTTCTACAACCAGCTCCAGGCGGCCACAGCCGCGGCCGAGAAGGTCTTCGAGCTCCTCGACGAGCCAATCACCATTCACGAGGCCGAGGAGCCCGTGGTGCTGCCGCACGTGCGCGGCGAGGTCGAATTCAACGACGTGACCTTCTCGTATGGTCGTGAGCCAGTTCTCGACAGCGTCAGCTTCCACGCCAATCCGGGTGAGATGATCGCCCTGGTGGGGCATACTGGCGCCGGCAAAACGACGATCGCTTCGCTGCTGTGCCGCTTCTACGATCCCGTCCAGGGCGCGGTCCTGCTCGACGGCTACGATCTGCGCGACGTGTCCTTCAAGACGCTGCGCTCGTCGATCGGGCTTGTGCTGCAGGACAACTTCCTGTTCTCGGGCAGCATCGCCGACAACATCCGGTACGGGAAGCCCGAGGCGAGCATGGACGAGGTCGTCGCCGCGGCCAGGGTGGCCAACGCCGACGAATTCATCCAGCGCATGGCCAACGGCTACGACACGGCCGTGATGGAGCGCGCCGCCAACCTGTCGCTGGGCCAGCGCCAGTTGATCGCCATCGCCCGCGCGGTGCTGGCCAACCCGGAGGTGCTGATCCTCGACGAGGCGACCTCGAATATCGACTCGCAGACCGAGTTGCTGGTGCAGCAAGCTTTGTCGAAATTGCTCGCGGGTCGCACGTCGCTGGTGATCGCCCACCGCCTGTCGACCATCCGCGCGGCGGATCAGGTCCTGGTCCTGGATGCGGGTCGCGTGATCGAGCGCGGCACCCACCGCACGCTGCTGGCCCAGCACGGGCATTACTTCAACCTGTACCAACAACAGTTCGCCGAGATGGTCCCGGCTTAGTTTTTGGGCGGAGACCGCGCATGCGCGGTCTCCCCGAGGGGCGCATGCGCCCCTCGGCCCAGCGGCACATGTGCCGCTGGGTGCTAACGCACCGGGTCAGGGGGCTGCCGCCCCCCGCCGCCAGTCGCTGCGCTCCTTCCCGCGGCGACCCCCCGCGTGACGTGCTAACCGCGACTGATCAGTCGGTCACTCCAAGTCACGGTGAGAGTTGACACCATCGTCGTTGCGGAGTCGAGTCACTTATCAAAGAAAATTAGCCAACGTTCTCGATGAGAAACCCACCGACAGTCAAAAAGAGAACCAACGTTCTCGATGAGAACCTACTTCTA